>NZ_RZTC01000001.1:213610-227826 GCF_004023165.1 Mesorhizobium sp. M7A.F.Ca.MR.176.00.0.0
CCTTCAGCCGCTTCAGCACGAACTCCGGTTCAAGGCTCTGATAGAATTGCCACTGCGAATGAACCTGGGCGGGATCGACCTCAGTTCCAGACAACAGGGTCTGCGGGTCGGCGGCAAGCGGGTCTCTCAGGCCGGCAATATAGAATTGGCCGTCGCGCGCCTGTTGTTCGGCAACGATGATGCCCGGCTGGGCCTCCAGTCGCGACACGTAAGCCTGCCAGCGCGATACATAAGCTTGCCAGCGCTGCGCTGATTGCCAGGAAAGAAAGTACCAACCGCCTGCCAGACTCAAAAGCAGCAGGGCAACGGCCGCCACCAGCCACGGAAATCCCTCGTTTGATTCCTCCTGCTTGAGCTCGACGCAGGTCTGCAACTGCGCCTCTACGCTAGCCAACTGCGAACCGTCGCCGTCAAACTGCTCTAAAGCCTGTGAGGATTCCTCATGGATGCGAAGCAATACATCGCGAAGTATTTCATGCAATCCCTCTGGCGGATTTCCCCGGATCACCGAAACCAGGGTCGCAAACGGTCCAACTTCTGACCAGAGACGAAGGTCGCCAAAACGAATTGTGTCCAGGCCGCTCTGCTCTTTCTCGTTAAATGAGTCCTTCACAAAATCCTGAATTGCACTAAGCATCGAAGAGATGAGTTGAGGATCTTCGCTCGTTGCATTATCGGCGGTTACATGCGCTATCAAAAGACCGGAATTGCGGTGAATGAGAAAGGCATGCTCTATACGATAAACAAGAGAGTGCTTAAGAACAACTTCCGAAAAGCTTGCTCCTGTCCTCCAAGATTCAAATCTCCACTTGAGCCCATGCCAGGTAAATATATGTCTTAGAGTTTCGTTCAGCGACTGAAAGGTCTGGTCGATCTTTTCCCCGATCGACTTGCGAATTGCCGGCAGAAACACCGGGTATAATATATCCGTCAGTGTGCGCGGGCTCTTCTGGATTGACCGTTGCACAGCCCTTTCGACAGCAGGCGCAAGCGCCTCGCCGAGCTGCGCATGAGGCGCTCGCGCGGCCGCACTGGGAAGAATGTCGCCCACTGCTGCCGCAAGCTGCTCGGGTTCGTCCAGCAGATGCGTAACTCGTGAAAGCTCCGAAATTTCGCGGCTGACCAGCAACTGGCGCAGCGTTTCCATGCGAGGATCGGCGGTTGGGACTCCGTCGAAACGCGCACGATAGTCCGGATCAACGTTCCGGGCAATTTCGACCAAAAGACGAGCCAGAGCCTCGCGATCAATTTCTGTATCGTTCGAGGCTGTTCTTTGTGGAAGACTGATTGGGTCGACGGTTGACGTCAAGGTCCCATCAACTCACTTTCCAGCTACGATCCGAGTTGCCCTTGCTGCCGACGGGATCCTGATTCAGACATTTCGCAACCTCTACAAACAGGCCAGCCAAAAGATTTCGGTCGGTCTTAACGTTGCTGAGATCGGCAAACATTTTCTCAATCAGCATCTGAACGCCTTCATTCTTCTGCTTGATTTCCTCACGCAGCAAATGATCGTTTCGATTTATCCGGTCCGAAACGTCCCGCTCAAGCGCGCTCAATTGATCCGACAACGCACGCACCTGCTTTTCAAGTGCCTGGTTTTGCTCGCGAAGATTCCGGTCAATCTCCTTGTCGGCATCGGCTCGTGAGTCTTTTTCGTTCCGCAATTGCGCCGCGAGCGAATCGATCTGCTTCTTTGCATTTGACTCGTACATCTCAAGATTGCGCTTGGCTTCGGATTCGACATCCTTGAAGCGTTGCAACACCCGTTCTTCAAGCTTGGAAAAACGGCGGTCATAGTCCTGCATCTGGTTGCCGAACAGCAGATCGCGTATCTTGTCGACACCTACGGCGTCGCCGGCGCCCCCGTTTTCGCGAACCTGGGCCGCCATGAAGTTCAGCCCGCTTCCGTCTGCATTACCAATCAAATTTGCGTCCGCCTTGTTTGCGGAGGAAACGGCACTCGAAGTACTCGAAGATTCCTTGGCCATCCTTATACCCCTCTATTTGAACACCTGCCACAGTGCAGAGACCCATAAACAGATGAAGATGCCAGCAAAATCCGCGACCTGCAAGCCGGAATCTTCTTGGCGCAAGCCAATTTGGGTGCTCTTTTTACACCTCTTGGTCTGGCAGAAAAAGCACCAGTACCGCTAGGTGTTGCTCTCGCCCTCCCTGTGATAGCAACCATAGCCATTTAACCTAATTGGTTATCGGGCGAAATCTACTATGAAGCCGAGTGATACAATGGCATTATGTATATCTATTTAGATGGAATTAAGTAACAATTTTTTATTAGAAATTGCTAAAATAGCTGTTCCAGCGGGCAGCATATTGCCTCTCGCTCCGCTATATACTGCCACCATCAGCTTCCGGCGCGAGCTCAACAGTAGAAGGAGAATCTTCTTTTCACACGAGGAATCGCCGATCGAGAATGCAGCCCGGAATCGCGGTGTTTCGGTCGATAGGAGAGAGCAATAGGCCCCAATAGCTGGCAGTCATTCAACCAAAGCTTCAGTGGGCTTGCATTGTTGCGTCGTCGATTGCAAAGGACGCCAGTTTGCCATAGCCAAGTGCCAGGGACCGCAGCTTGTGGTCATGGTGCCGATTTCAGGGACATGAGTATGCGGCATGCTTGGTTTTGACGTGCATCTGCGACAGCCGGCGCCCGATCTCGGCGGCACGGATGAAATGCTGCGCCAGGCTTCTAACGTCGCTAGCAGGACAGGAGCAAGCTCGCCCTGCAGCCAAATGGAGGCGCGACGGCTCGGAAGAGGTCACGGGAGACTGTTTGGACGCAGCATCCTCGATGACCGTTTCCTTTGGCGGGAAATCGCCGGCTATGTCTTGGGACTCTTGCACCTTCGAACCAGGCTAAGACGGCATGGCGCATAATCCATTGGTTTCAGTCGTGGTTCCTGCGCACAACGCAGAGGTAACGCTGGCGCGCGCACTCGATTGCCTCCTCGATCAGGAAATCGTGGATTGGGAGGCGATCATCGTCGACGACGCCTCCGCGGACCGCACCCCCGCGATCATTGCCGGTTATGTGGAGCAAGATGCCCGATTTCGGACGTTGAGTTCTTGCGCGCATGGCCCCGCCGGCGCGCGCAATAGCGGGATTTCGGCGGCGCGCGGCCACTGGCTCATGTTTCTGGATGCACACGATTGGGTAGACGCCAGCTTCCTCGCGAAAATGCTAGCCGCACTGGAGGCCGCGCCCGATTCAGTGGCCGCCTATTGCGGCTCTCAGTGCGTGATGCCCGATGGCGAACTTATTCCGTTGAGCATCTCGTCAGAGGTTGCGATCCAGCCCTTTGAAACATTTGCCCGCCGGTGTGCCATCGCCACTCACGCGCTGCTGGTCGACCGGGAGACAATCGTCGAGTTAGGCGGTTTCGATGTGTCGCTGCGCACATGCGACGACTGGGATCTGTGGCAGCGCCTCGCCCGTCTCGGCAGAAATTGGGTAATGGTCGACGAGCCGCTCGCCTTTTACCGGGCTAGCTCCAACTCGCTAACCCGCAATTCATCTCAGATGCTGGCCGACGCGGAAATCGTGATCGCCCGTGGCTTCTCTGCCGACTCCAGAGTCAAACACCCGGTGACTATCCACGCCAACGGAGCGAACTCGACGGATGGCCGCACCGCTTCCGAAGCACTCGCGTGGTTCGCATTTTGGAACGCCGCGTCGGATTGCGGCGGCGGCTCGGGCTCGATCAACCCGCAGTCCCTGCGCGCGCTTCCGGCCGGACGCAAGTGGGCGAGTGAGATCGCCAAGGTAGCCGTCAACGGCCTTGCGGTGGGAAGCCTGTCTGTGCCGGCGCAACTGGCTGCCAGGTGGGGAAGGTTCGGCGGCGCCATCACCGAATTGATTACCGAACTCGGCAAGGTCTGGGCCAATCCCGCGGCGGCTCGCCGCATCCAGTATCAGCTTGAGCAAATGCTTCTCGACGCCGACGATCTTGGCGCGCCGCGCAGGCTGGCGCGAACACTTGGAATCCGCGTCGACGCTCGAAATCCGACCTCGACCGAACTGCCGGAAGGAATCGACCAAATCTATGCCTACCTGATGATGGATGGCCACATCGAGGCCGTCGTACAATTCGGCGTGCTCGGGACAGTGACAAGGGATCATTGGATTGAACTGATCCGGAATTTCGCACCGCAAAAAGAGGCTGGCGCCAACACTCCGAACACGCTTCCAGCCGGGGCATTGTCAGGCACAGCCGAACGCGGGCCTGATCCGGACAGCCACTTCGGCAAACTCGCGCGATTGGCTGCGCAAGCGCGGGAATTGGTCCGGTCGAGCGCCGAACCAGCGGAGCCTCCCGCGGCGCCGCGCCGCGCACGGCACAGGCACGACAAGGATCGCACGTCGTTCTGGAATGGCTATTTCGCGACCGAGGATCCCTGGAACTACGGTTCGTCCTATGAGCAGGAAAAATATGAGCGGCAGCTCGAGATTCTGCCTGCGGGTCCCATCGGACGGGCGCTTGAGCTCGCCTGCGCGGAAGGCCACTTCACGCGGCAGCTGGCGCCGCGAGTGGGCCATCTGACCGCAACCGACATCTCCGCCATAGCCGTCGGACGGGCCCGCGCGCGATGCAGCGATCAGCCGAATATTGAATTCGGCGTACTGGATTTCTCCGCCGACACGCTGCCGGGTGAGATGGATCTGATCTTCTGTTCGGAAGTGCTCTACTATCTGGATGATCTCGCCGAGTTGCGGCGCATTGCCAAAAAATTCGCAGAGGCGTTGGCGCCTGGCGGCAGTTTCATCAGCGCCCACGCATTCGTGCTGCGTGACAATGTTGAAAGGACGGGCTTCGACTGGAACACATTCGGGGCACAAGCGATCTCAGAGGCGCTCGCAGCGACCGAAGGTCTCGTCCTCGAGCAGTCGATCCAGACCGAGCTCTATCGCATAGACCGCTTCCGCCGCCTGTCACCGGACGATGTGGTGACGGAACCGAGGATTGATCATGCGCCGATCCGCGCGCCTATCGGACTCGGTGTCGCCCGAAATATCGTCTGGGGCGGGGCGCGGGCCTTGCGCCGCGACGTCGCGCGCAGCGAGCGGCGGCCACGTATCCCTGTCCTCATGTACCACAGCGTCGCCGAAGAAGGTCCGGCCGCCCTCGCCCGTTTTCGGCTAACGCCCGCCGCATTCGCCAGCCAGATGGCATGGCTGCGCGCCAATGGCTTTCACGCAACCACATCCGAGCAACTGGAACGGTCCATCGCCAACCGTCAGCCTTTCGCTGGCCGCCCAGTGCTCATCACCTTCGATGACGGCTTCCAGAATTTTGCCGACCATGCCTGGCCAACCTTGCGCGCGAACGACCTGACCGCGGAAGTGTTCCTGGTGACTGACCTGGTGGGTGAAAGCGCGCAGTGGGATTCCGTAAACGGTCCGCCGACGCAGCTTATGGATGCCGGGACGGTGCGGCGGCTCGCCGCCGAAGGTGCGTTCTTCGGAAGCCATCTCGCGACGCATCGCGCGATCGATGGTCTGTCGAGTTCTGACTTGGCCGCCGAACTGCTGCGCTCTCGTATGTTCATCGAACGTTGGACCGGTCGGCCAATCTCGGCGTTCGCGGCACCCTTCTCTGTCACCGACCGACGGCTCGGCAGACTGGCCAAGGAGTCCGGCTATCGGATCGGCTTCGGCAGCAGACACGGGCCGGCGGACCTTAATTGCGATCCCATCGACCTCCCACGCATCGAGATTCGCGGGGATCGCTCGCTCGACGAGTTTGTCGCCACCGTCGAGGCCATGCTCGATTAAACGGTGAATTTGTCACGGTCATCGGTCCCGCTCACGTGCGCAAGATCGACGAAACGCTCCGCACTCGCCAGACTGCCGCGATCGCTCGATGTCACCCCGAGATCGGAATGACCTGCCCCGGCGGCTGAGTAAACACTGCCAAAATACCCGGCGCATCAGCATATTCAAGCGTGGCATGCGTGGCACCTATCAGCCCTGCGCAGAAAGCATCTGCACCGCTACGTCTCCGAAAATGGCTTCCGCCATAATTCACGCGCAGCCCCTGGCATGAACGACGATGCGTGGGCCGGTCGCAGCCTTGATGGTATCGTCGGCAAACGCTCGGGTTACTTCATACGGAAGCGACGCCGCTTAAGCCGACCCAGTGCAGGCTAACTGTATTCGGTAGCCGCTTTTCCCGAGCAGATGGATTTCAGATTACGAGCAAATAAGTAAACGTCTCCGAAGTAGTTCGGATACATTTCAGCAAGCTTTTCTTTCTTATCCACCTCGACCAAGACAGCCTTCACCTCACTGCCCCTTAGCTCGATTTTTTGCTCGATCTCTTTCAATTTTCGCGCGCCCGATATAATTGACCTGAAATGATCGATAGTCAGTATATTATCTTTCCCATATTGAAGCAAATAGTATCGAGTTTTTTCCGCTTGCTTTATAAAATTCTCTTGGCATCTGGTAGTATCCTTGATTCTTTTTAGTATGCCGATCGCATCTATACGCTTGTTGAGATCCCGCAATTCTCGAACCCGGTCATTGTGATCCGGAATACTTACATGAACGGGGCACTGCTCAACGTGCGCGAATTCCGCCGACATAAGCTGGAAAAGGCGAAGCCAATCTTGGTCGCCCTCTCCGTGCTTCAAATCCTGGCCCCGGAATAGCCCGACAGCCTCAACCGCAGTTGCCCATGAGTGCTGAAGCTTGGTACGAACTTGCAACTCGATGCGTCGTCCGTCGAAAGCCTCGGTGTCGGCATCTCGGGATCGGTATTTGAAAACAACATGGTGACTTCGATACCCGTCCGGCTTCGGCTCATCGATATAGTTAAACTCCCTAGAGTGGATATCATGGGGGAACTTGTCTCGCATCGATGCGAGAAGCGAGCGAACACCTTTGATATCGGCCATGATCGCCCGGCAACCGCCGATGTCGTTCATGGTGTCCAAATTGGTGGTGGACTCTCGAAGCTTCCGACGAATGGATGCCATGCGCTTTGGCCGGGATGCCATGTCGCCCTCCAGTCGCAGGGCTCTTATGTGATGACGGACAGAGAACCGAACGCTGCGCATCGGCAGAAAGTGCGAGTCGCGCCAGCTATTGGCGATTGAAAAGATTTCGAGTGCGTCCACATACTGGCCGACAGTGATGTCTCGTCCGAACTGAATAGGTTTTGCCAGCCGGTCGCCTGCCTTGCGAACGGCTTTCATGCTGTAGGCAAGGCGCGGGTACTCAGTCATTGGAGCCAAGAAGTCATGGTGGCCCGCCTCATTCTGGACTGGCGGGACTATCGCAGGGGAATCAGATCCCAAGAGTCATATCCGTTTGGGTAAGCGAAGTACCATAGCGCGCGACATCGTATCTCCGCGAGCGAGATACCGTCTCGGCCGTATCTGCCTAGATCGCGCCCCTGGACATGACGCGGACTTACATGCCGCCACGCTCAGGCGGCTTTCCACTACAGCCATCGCCGCCGCCGACACCGAACCATCGCCACCGCACACGACCACAAGGTCGGCCATTTGGCGCAGGCGAACTATGTCACTGGCAATCTCCGGCAAGACCTCGAACGGGGCGGATTTCAGATCGTCCTTCGGCGCGCCGCTTTGATGCTCCGGAACGTCGCCGACGTCCCGCTGGAGCCTGCGACAGAAGATGCGCTCAAGCCCATTGCCGGAGAGATTTAAATCGGCAGGGCCAGATCGGCCTGGCTCCTGTAAAATCTGGAGCCGAGTCGCGATTGGCCGGAACCAAACAGAACAGTCGTAATTATCAGCCGAGGGACCGCAACCGCATAGGAAGCGGAACGATGGCTGAAATTCTTGATTTCGAACTTGGCAGTTCAAGGTTGCGCGTCAAACGCGCCGAGAAATCGTTGAAGCGCGCAGAGGAAGGAACGGACAGGAAAAATGGCGTGGTGAATATCGCCCTGTGCTGCAGGATCCGGGCAGCTCAACAGCGCGTGACGGAGGCCCCGGGAGCGCCAGACCAATATCTATACGTGGGCGGCCTCCAAATCACCCCGAATGGACATGAAATGGCGAGGAGTTGCCGTCATGACAATACTGTTTGAGCCGCTGGACTCGGATTACCACAAGCGCAGCGTGCTTTATCACGCCACGCGGTTGTCGATGCTCCACGATCGAATGCTGATGCGTTTCAACAAGGTTGACGAAGCGGCCGACAAGGTTGAAGCCGCAGCGGCCGTGCTGGTCGATGTCACCCACGGCTCTGCCGTCGACGCGTTCCAAGACGCGGTGTTCCGGAATTCGTCGGCAGATTTCCTTCAGATGGAAACAGGCCAGACCCTTGGGCTCTGAACTGCGAGGGATGACGCCAGTGTTTCGGCAGCTAGGGCCGCCTGCGCCCTGCGAGACGGTGTGCAACCGTCAACCCGGAGCGGCCTCCATCGCCGGCGGCCCGCTAACGCCGGCGTTGCTGGCGCAAGTTCGCCGCCCCTTTCGGACGCCTTCATTGTGGTTTGAGTGCGCCGTCGAAAACAGTCTCAAGTTCCCCACTGACGGCCTGACGGACGCGCCCGGACCCTCCGCATTTACTCTTTGGTAACCCTCCCACGTTGGAAGACAAAACGTATCGGCTCCTTTTGCCCTCCATCGTGTTAGGGCTTGGAACAAACCAACGGAGCTGTGAGTAAAATGGCCACCGTAACCAACGCCAAGGGTGTTCCGCTCCCCTATAGTGGGTCCTCCGCAAAGTGGTACTCGGCAACGAATTCGGGCCCGGCCCTCTACGGCAGCATCTATAACGATTCGCTGTATGGCGACGGCAGCGTCAGCGTCACGATGTATGGCGGCAAGGGCGACGATATTTACTACCTGTACTCCGCGAAAAACAAAGCGGTGGAGCTGCCCAACGAGGGCATCGATACGATCTCGACCTGGATGAGCTACAGGCTGCCGGCGAATTTTGAGAATCTGACGGTCACGGGCGATAAACAATATGCCTTCGGAAATGCTCTGAACAATATCATCGTCGGTGGTTCCGGCCAGCAGACGCTCGACGGCTTGAAAGGCGACGATGTTCTCAAGGGTGGCTCCGGCGCTGACATTTTTGTCGTCAAACCGGGCAATGGCAGCGACCTCATTCTCGACTTCGGCGCCGACGATATTGTGCGCGTCGGAGGCTACGGCTTCACCTCCTTCGACCAGGTGCACGCCAACATGGTGCAGTCGGGATCGAACGTCCGACTCACCCTGTCGCCAACCGAGTTTCTCGTCTTCGCCAACAAGACCATCGACCAGTTCAGCGCCAACCAGTTCGATCTCGCCCTGGACAAGTCGCATCTGACGCTCACCTTCTCGGACGAGTTCAATACTTTGAACCTGCACAGCGGTTCTAGCGGGACCTGGGACACGAACTTCTGGTGGGGTGCTCCGAACGGCAGCTCGCTCACCACCAACAGCGAGCTTCAGTGGTATATCGACACCAGCTACGCCCCCACGAGTTCGGTCAACCCGTTCAGCGTCCAGGACGGTGTTCTCACCATTACGGCCGCCCGGGCTCCCGACGCGATCAAGCCCTACATAAACAACTATGATTACACGTCAGGTCTGTTGACGACCTACCATTCCTTCGCACAGACCTACGGTTATTTCGAAATTCGAGCCGACATGCCCGAAAAGCAGGGTGCATGGCCGGCCTTCTGGCTTCTTCCGGCGGATGGCTCCTGGCCGCCGGAACTGGACGCCGTGGAGATGGTCGGCCAGGATCCCAACAAGCTCACCCTGACCAGCCACTCGAATGCGACGGGGTCGCATACGAAAGTGACCTCGACCGTATATGCAGCGGATACCGAAGGGTTCCACAAATATGGGGTGCTTTGGACCCCAAGCGAGCTGGTCTGGTATTTCGACGATGTCGAAGTTGCCCGCGCACCAACGCCTGCCGACATGCACAAGCCAATGTATATGCTGGTCGACCAGGCTGTCGGCGGCATGGCGGGAGCGCCCGCCGACGGGCTTGCCACCCCTTCTGAAATGCACGTCGACTATGTCCATGCCTACGCGCTGAATGATTGGTTCATCTAGGTGCCATGCTGAAAGATGGAGTGAAACCGACACCCTTCGCCAACCGGTCTTGGACGCGTTCATTGCCGCTTGCGCCCGCGCTGGACCCGAGGTGAAGGAAGATGTCTCACATCCATCCATCTGAGCCGCCGCGAACGACGCTCACGGCGATATTCGCTTCCTTTCGCCGGGCATTCGTCGGCATCGCCTTGATGAGCGGGGTCGTCAACGTCCTGGCGCTGACCGGCTCGTTCTTCATGCTGCAGGTCTACGATCGCGTCATTCCCGGCCGCAGCGTGCCGACGTTGGTCGGCCTTTGCGTGTTTGCGGGCACGCTGTTCGTCTTTCAGGGCGTCCTCGAACTGATCCGATCGCGGCTGCTGGTGCGTATCGGCATGGCGCTCGATGCGCGGCTCAGCGGGCAGGTCTACATCGCACTGATGCGTCTGCCGTTGCGCACGAAGCTCACCGGCGATGGCTTGCAATCATTGCGGGACCTCGATCAGGTCCGGTCGTTCCTGTCGAGCGCTGGGCCGACCGCGCTGTTCGACCTGCCTTGGATGCCGCTTTACCTCGCAATCTGTTTCCTGTTCCATTTCTGGATCGGCATGACCGCGCTGCTCGGCGCCGTCATTCTGTTTGGCCTGACCTTGCTTGCGGAGGTGCGCACCAGGCAGCCCGCGAAACGTGCCAACACGCAGGCCGCTGCGCGCAACACGCTGGCGGAGGCGACGCGCCGCAATGTCGAGGTGCTTCAGGCAATGGGTTTTGGCCCACGCATCGCCGAGCGCTGGTCAGGCATCAACGCCGACTATCTCAGCACCAATGCCAAGGCGAGCGATTTGGCGGGGACGCTCGGAACGACATCGAAAGTCGTGCGCATGATGCTTCAATCCGGCATCCTGGCGATCGGCGCCTGGCTCGTCATCCATCAGGAGGCGACGGGCGGCATCATGATCGCCAGCTCGATCATGATGAGCCGAGCGCTGGCACCGATCGAACTCGCGATCGCGCATTGGAAGAGCTTCGTCAGCGCCCGACAGGCCTGGGCGCGCCTGACTCAGCTTCTGGGGCTGCTGCCCGAGGCAGCAACAAGTGTCTCGCTTCCGCCACCGTCGTTTCGCCTCTCGGTAGAGGGCATCAGTGTGGCGCCGCCGGGCGAGCGTCGCCTTGTCGTCCAGGATGCGGGCTTCGTGCTGCAGAAGGGCGCCGGCCTCGGCATCATCGGTCCGAGCGCTTCGGGAAAATCCTCGCTCGTCAGAGCGATCGCCGGTGTCTGGCTGCCAGTGCGCGGTACCGTCAGGCTCGACGGTGCGACGCTCGACCAGTGGTCGTCGGAAGAACTCGGCAAGCATGTCGGTTATCTGCCGCAGGATGTCGAGTTGTTCGATGGCACCATTGCCGAGAACATAGCTCGCTTCGAACCCCAGCCCCCCTCGGACAAGATACTGGCCGCCGCGCGCGCCGCCGGTGTTCATGATCTGGTGGTTCACCTGCCTGAAGGTTATGAAACGCGTATCGGCGAGGCCGGGTCGGCGCTTTCGGCGGGCCAGCGACAGAGGGTCGCCTTGGCGCGTGCTCTCTATGGCGATCCGTTTCTTGTCATACTCGACGAGCCGAATTCCAATCTCGATGCCGACGGCGAAGCCGCCTTGACGGCGGCGATCCAGGGCGTGCGCGACAGAGGCGGCATGGCCATCGTGGTGGCGCATCGCCCGAGTGCATTGCAAAGCCTTGACCAGATCCTTGTCATGACGAACGGCAGTATCCAGGCCTTTGGCCCGAAGAATGAGATCATGACCAAGGTGACCCGCCCCATCAGTGTTCCGTTAAAAGTTGTCTCAAGTCCTGAAGAGGCGGCGCTCTGATGGCGGAGAGGGCGACATCGGTGATCGATCGGACCATTCGACGTTATCTGCTCGGCGGCGTTGCGACCTCCATCCTTCTGGTCGGTGGAGCGGGCAGCCTTGCAGCGGTGACCGACCTCTCCGGCGCAGTCATTGCCTCGGGAAAGCTGGTTGTCGATTCCAGCGTCAAAAAGGTGCAGCATCCAACCGGCGGCGTGGTCGGCCAGATCTTCGTGCGCGAAGGCGATGCCGTGCAAGCGGGACAGGTTTTGATTCATCTCGATGAAACCGTCACCCGCGCCAATCTGGCCATTGTCACCAAGAGCGCGGATGAACTCGATGCCCGCCTGGCACGTCTCAAGGCCGAGCGCGACGGTGCGGACGCCATCGGTTTTCCGCCGTCGCTGATGTCTCGGCGGGACGATCCGGATGTCAGCGGCACAATGGCCGGAGAGCAGTCGCTCTTCGAGTTCCGCCGGCAGGCACGCGCTGGCCAGAAGGCGCAGTTGGCGGAACGTATCTCCCAGCTCGCCGAAGAAGTCTCCGGCCTGACCGAGCAAAAGGACGCCAAGAGCCAGGAAATCAAGCTGATCGGAACCGAGCTCGCGGGCATGCGCACACTATGGCAGCGCAAGCTGGTCTCGATCGATCGCATCACCGCTCTCGAGCGCGAGGCCGTGCGGCTGGAGGCTGAACATGGGCAGCTGACCGCCGCGATAGCGCAGTCGAAAGGCCACACGTCGGAAATCCGCCTGCAAATCATCCAGATCGATCAGGATCTGCGCAGCGAAGTCGCCACCGAACTGCGTGAGGTCCAGGCAAAACTCTCGGAACTCGTCGAACGCAAGGTATCGGCCGAAGACCAGCTCAAGCGCATCGACATTCGCAGCCCGCAGGCCGGCGTCGTCCTTCAGCTTGCCGTACATACGATTGGGGGTGTCATCACTGCGGGCGAACCGGTCATGCTCATCGTGCCGGTCGCGGACCAACTGACCGTCGAAGCCCGTGTCGCGCCACAGGACATCGATCAGCTGAAACAGGGGCAGGAGGCGACGCTGCGGCTTTCGGCCTTCAATCAGCGCACAACGCCTGAACTCAACGGAACCGTCAGCAAGATCTCCGCCGATCTCAGCACCGACGAGCGCACCGGCGCCGGTTATTACACCGTGCATATCGTTTTGCCGCGCACGGAACTTGCCAGACTCAAAAGACTGACCCTGGCGCCCGGCATGCCGGTCGAGGTGTTCTTCTCGACCAGCAGCCGCACGATGCTGTCCTATCTCGTCAAGCCCCTGGCCGATCAGATCCAGCGAGCATTCCGGGAGGAGTGAAACGCGCCCGGGCTGCAACGACCGGCCGCTCCCCGTCGCGAGCTCTTCATTGGGCCTGCCGCCTGCATGATGCTGCCGGCGGGCTCGGGTGTCACAACCGAAATCGATGACCACGACAATCCCTTTTCGAACCGACGTGAGGAACATGCATCCGCAAGCGAAGTTCGGAATTTGCATGGTGTGAGAACACTCCCTCCCTCAAGTCCAAGCTCTGGTGCAGGGCCCGTCCCTGTGACCTCAGCGGCGGGCCTACCTGCAAAAGCCGGCAAGCGTTAAATCTTTTCATAAGGCTGGAACCTGTTTCTGAAATCGAAGTTGGGTTTGCAGCTTGGCTTCCAACCCCGGCCAAGCCTCAAAAGCAAGGCCCGCCGCTGTAGTTGTGTCCTCAGTGGCGGGCCTATTTCGTCTGTCGCCCAATGTTATATAAGTATTTTCTAAACTAATAGAACATCCAATGAACGCAAAGGGAGTGAAATGCATGTATCAGACCATTGGATTTCAAGAATAAGACTTTGGTCTGCTAAGAAATAGCCCACCATCAAGGGGCGATAGCGGGCTCTAAAGCCGCTAAAAGCCTCGCGGAATCGGCCGCTATACTGCGATACTTTGACTGTGTCTAATAGTTCTGGATTGTGGATTGTCGGAAACGTACAATCGCCCGTTATTATCCGGCACAACTATTTTCGCGTCAAACGCTCCACGGTCTCAATAATGGCCTTCGCCAGCGCTCGGACTAGCTTCAATGCGGCGCGTTCGCCAATTTCTTCGGTTGCCACAGGGGCATCGATTCCACGTAGCAAAAAGGGAGGTCGGCACGATCAACTACCAAGCACCGGTGACGGTGAGCGTGCCGACCAATCTGGGCACAAAGGTGGCTAAATGACCAGACCTACAAGCTACTGGCAGAATGAAAGCGCAGCAATTAGTCCCGATGGCCTAGACTGCCCGTCAAGCGATTCCGCGATCACACCATAGGCATTAAAGCCGGTCATATATTAGCTTGTGC
>NZ_RZTC01000201.1:0-5482 GCF_004023165.1 Mesorhizobium sp. M7A.F.Ca.MR.176.00.0.0
ATCCAGAACATTATGGAGAGCTATCCGGTCGTGCCGCTGCTTGCCGGCATCGGCCTGTTGGCGGTCGGCGGGCTGGTGGCGGTGTTCTGAGTGACATTCCTCAAGGAACATCGTTGTCGAACTGGGCAGGGGTTGCCTTGATCGCAACAGGCGCCGTTCTGGTACGCTACAAAGGCTAACAGGAGGGCTATTCGCGGCGGCTTATTGCTCCGTCTTTAGGATCAGAACAGCCAAAAAAAGGTGGGCAGATAGCCAGCTACCTGGAGGTATTCGATGCCTTCGATGGCTGGAAAGATCGCCAGAAAATAGAGGGCATCGAAGAATGTGCTTCTTAATGCGCTCGTGGAGAACGCGTGCTGATGCTTGTCCTGATGCAGCCACGGCTTGGGCCAGAACCGCGGCGTCCTTGCCACATATGCTTCGAACTCCGGACCAAATTTGTCACGAAGAAACGTCTCTTCCTTTCGGGCAGTCATCCCGAAAACCGCATAGGTGCACACCCCCAGAGCGGATGCAACGATGAGCGATCCGAACATGAGGCCGATGCCGAATGCTCCGATCGTCGAAAACAGATATAGGGGATTGCGTGTGATCGAGTACGGCCCGCTAACTGCCAATTCGCTGTTCTTCCGCCCCCCGACATAGAGGATGCTCCACAACCTCCCGAGTATGCAGACGAGGATCAGAACAAAACCGATCATCTCGACGACCTCGTGAAGGCTAGATGCTTCATCCCAACCGGGGCGAGAGAATAGCAGCGAGCCAATCGCCGCTATGCTCAAGGCCCGGACGACCAAAAGTCTCTTCCGCTGATTAAATGGTTGCGGGGCAATGGAAGCGGACATCATGGTTCCTTCGACAAAGGCTTTTTCGGGGGCTCGCGCCAAGCAGTGCATCCAATGTCGACCGATCTGTCAGAAATGTGACGCGCTGTCCGTTTTCCTGGCGGCGACTGCTCGGTTTCAATGGCAAGCTGGATAGCCGATTGCGGTAGGCCTGACCCTTGGCAGATCCCTATGTCGGCAGCCCTTCGGAACTTGCCGGAAATTAAGGTCTCGGTGGATAAACCCGCATGGCTTTTGCTGGCAGGAAGACCGATGCGCGGGCGTGGATGGATCAAGGCGTTGCGTCAGGACGAGGCTCGGCAGGTGCGTGCGCGCATTGCGGAACTGGAGCGCGACCTCATAGCGCCCACACCTCAAGGACGCCATCGACGTCTCGAAGCCGGACATGAACTTCGCAATGCGAAGTCCCGCCTGGCGCGTCTCGAGGAATGCATCTCCGGAAATACCGGAGAAACATCGGCGTTAGCGGGAAGCTTCGCCGCTCTCAATGCTTGTAGCCGAACATCATCTCTCTGCTGCGGTCAAATCGATCCTTAGAAAATGCGGAATGGAAGGCGGTCCAGCCAGAGCGCGAATGGCTGGCCCCAGCACCAGGTTCAGTCGGCTTTGCAGTCCTGTACAAGGATTCCGAAAGCGACCTGTTGCCCGCGTCCCCCTGTGGTCACACTGCTCGTCGATAGGTCCAGAGTTGTGCGGGGGGAACATTGCGAACGACGAAATCATAGTGAGAAACGATGTAACGGTCGGGCATTTTGAGCACCGGTGACAGAAGACCGTAGGTGATTTGGATCACAGGTCGCCCGGCGGGGATTCGTGCAAGCAAATCCTCCAGCAGTGTGAGGCGCTGTTGCATCGGAAAGCTCAACATCGGCACTGCGCTTATGACACAATCGAACTTTTCCCGGCGCTCCCCCAGGGTTTCTTCCAGGGCAAACGCATTGCCCAAGCGGAAATCCACTCCCGGAAAGCGTCGCACCAGGCCCTCATAGAAATCCTTGGAATATTCGACCGAAGTCAACCGATGCGGTTTGATGCCTCTTTCCAGGATGGCCCTGGTGATGACACCAGTCCCGGCACCAAGCTCCAAAACCGGCAATCCAGAATGCGGGTTGACCACACTAGCCATGCGGCGCGCCGCATGGATCGACGTGGGCATGAGTGCGCCCACACCTTTCTTATCCTTCTGCCAACATTTGAAGAATTGCACTTCTTCCTCAAGTTTCTTGCCAAGGCGCTCTTTCAATCGAAAGACCATATCCGATCCCTTCTCCCGATCCGAGTCGGAGCGACTTTTTGTCGAAGTTTCGCCACATAAACAAGCCTGATTCACAGGGATGAATGCCGCGCTGGAGGCGCGAAACGCCCGCGCCGGCTAACACGCGCGTGTCCGCCATGATGACGTTTAATCGCTCAGATGCGCGCCAGTTCTTCCTGTATGGAAATCTTGGTCATGGCCTCGAGAGCTCCTCACGGCTCGTCGAGAAGCCGTATCTCCGGCTGCACCATCAGCGCCAGCGCGACGCACGCAGGGTTTCTCATCTGCTGCGCGCTTCGCCAGGCGCACAGCAGACAGCGAGGCCGCTACGGCCGCAAAAAACCCGCGACGGCGGCTCGATTCCGGGACCGGTCCGCCATTTTTGGCAGGTGATCCGTGCAAATGCGTGGCGTGGATCACCCCAGCTATCTCGTGGCCGCCCCATTACCAACGTCCTCTTTTCAACCGGCCGAGCCTCCCGACCGCCGGATCAATGATGACGATCCCCTCTGAATGGTTTTTTGAAGAGCCTGACGGTCTGCGCCGTCTTACCGTGGTTCCGGCTCTGCCATGGCCTTCCCTGCCGCGCAGGCGGCAAGGTGCTATCACTCTACTTTGCAATGGCCTTGGAAAATACGACAGCTGGACCATAATGATGAGGTTTAGGCAGAAGACTTTTCAGGGAACCCTTCAAAAAGGAAACAGCAGCTCTTCCGGTTCTTACGAGCCCGGCCGTTCCTATCGGCCGGTAATCATCGCAGGCTATAGTGCCTGTCCTTCCACTACCGGAGGCGAAGCGATTTTTCTGCTAGCAGCTTCACGCTGGGTCCTGTTCCAAGCCGAAGCTCGCTGGCAAGGCGCATAGGGCATCAGGAACCGCTTTCGGCGAGGACGTGAGTTGGCGCCGGTTAGAAACGCGACCTGCTCTGCGGCGCCCCAACCCGCCTCTTGTTGAGCGGCGCGTGCTCCGAATGAGCATTGGAGGCGAACAGCGTTTCCTTCGGGTGGCAAAGAACAGCACCTGATACTTTTATAGTCTACCAAATCACTGGACATACTAGCAGCGCAATTCGGAGCCTTCCCAAAACTGGAGCAAGACGATGGTGTTAGCTGTGGAGAGATTTTCAAGAAGGAGGTTTGGTGGGTTCGTGACCGCGTTCGCGGTAGGCTTGGTCGCTTCTTTCTCCCCCCTCATTGCCCCGGCGGGTAGTCCGGACGCGGGCAAGCTGCCGACCAAAATCCCGGCGGGCACTGTGCTTCGTATCGGCGATCCCGAGACGCAAAGGGCGCTGGAATTATCGGGGCTGATCGATCAACTGCCGTTCGAGGTCGAATGGGCCAATATCAGCGGTGGTCCACAGACAATCGAAGCCTTTCGCGCCAACGCATTGGACGTCGGATCCGTCGCCGACATTCCGCCCATCCACGCGACCTGGACGGGGCTCAAGGTCAAGATCATTGCCGCGAAGTTCCGCAAGGAACCGGTTGCGCACCCGATCTATCAACTCGGCATTGCACCGGGAGTCGAGGTCAGGACGCTCGCGGATTTGCGCGGTAAGCGGATTGCTTTCAGCCCCGGTCAGGCACAAGGCGCGCTGGTGTTGAGGGTCCTGCAGGCCGCCAGCCTGGAAAAGGAGGATGTACATCTCATCGAACTGCCCAGCAAAGGCGACGCCTATCCAGTGGCACTTGCCGGCAAGCAAGTCGACGTCGCGCCGATCTCGGGCGTCCTCATCAAGCGCTATCTGCGCCAGTATGGCGCCGACGGCGCTGCCACTATCCCGCACGGCTTGCGCGATGATCCAGCCCATCTCTATGCCCCACAAGCCGTGCTTGACGACCCGGCCAAAGCCGCCGCTCTCGGCGAATATGTGCGCTACTGGGCGCTAGCCGCCCGTTGGGTGGAAGAGCATCCCAAGGAGTGGATCGAGGGGTACTACGTCGCCACCCAGGGCCTCAACACAGAAGATGGCCAGTATCTGATCGACGCTGATGGTCAGTTCGACATCCCCTCCGACTGGAACGACGTGATCGTGCGCCAGCAGGCGACGATCGATCTCCTGGCCAAGGAGTTGAACAAGCCCGCGATCAAGGCCGAGGACCTGTTCGACAGGCGCTTCGAGGCGATCGCCACAAACGCGCTGAACGCCTCCTGACGCCTGCTTCCCGAGACCGGAGACGACACCGATGAACGCATTCTCGAACACCGCTGCGGTTGCACCCAACATTCCCTACGCAACGGATGAAAGGGCGCTGATTTCGCCTGCGGCCGAGCCCCGCGAGACCGGGACGAGGCGACTCGCACTTGGGCGAACGATCCCGTTTGGCGCGCTGATCGGGCCTGCACTTCTTCTTGTGATCTGGTCCATCGGCAGTATCGCCGGTCTGATCGATCCTAGAACGCTGCCGGCGCCTTGGTCGGTTGTCGGCACCGCCATCGATCTCATCGCAGAAGGGAAGCTTCAGCATCATTTGATGACGTCTGCCTGGCGGGCAGCACAGGGGCTGGTGTTCGGTGTCCTGATCGGGACCATCCTTGCTCTCATTTCAGGTTTGTCGCGACTTGGCGAGGCCATCATCGACGGCCCTGTTCAGATCAAGCGGGCGATACCGACGCTCGCTCTGATTCCGCTGCTGATGCTGTGGTTCGGCATCGGCGAGGGCATGAAAGTAACGACCATCGCGCTGGCTGTCCTGATCCCGATCTATATCCAGACCCACAGCAGCTTGCGCAGCATAGACAGCCGTTATGTCGAACTGGCCCAGACCTTGCGAATGGGCTACGGCGAATTCATCCGCCAGGTCATCCTGCCCGGCGCCCTTCCAGGGTTCTTCCTTGGCCTGCGTTTTGCGGTGACCTATGCCTGGCTGTCTCTGGTGGTGGTGGAACAGGTCAATGCCACCAGCGGCATCGGCTACATGATCGATCTCGCACGCAACTACGGCCAGACCGACATCATCATCGTCGGCCTTGTCGTCTACGCATTGCTCGGTCTAGCCTCCGACGGCATCGTCCGCTTCTTCCAGGAAAGGTCCCTGTCATGGCGTCGCACCTTGGCGGATTGAGCGGCGCGCCGGTGGTGCGGGTCGAGAGCCTTGTGAGACGTTTCGGCCCGCGAACCATCCTCGACGGCCTCAGCCTCGACATCGAGAGGGGGGAGTTCGTCGCCCTTCTCGGCCGTAGCGGGTCGGGCAAGAGTACATTGCTGCGCGCGCGCGCCGATCTCGACGACAAAGTCTCCGGCTCCGGCCGACTCGAAACACCCGACAAGAAATCGGTGGTGTTCCAGGATGCCCGGCTGTTGCCATGGAAACGAGTGCTGGAGAATGTGGTTCTTGGCCTCGACCTGCCGGAAGCCGCCGAACGCGGACGGGTAGCTCT
>NZ_RZTC01000202.1:0-5476 GCF_004023165.1 Mesorhizobium sp. M7A.F.Ca.MR.176.00.0.0
ACCCTCCCCCTTGTGGGGAGGGTCGCTGCGAAGCAGCGGGGTGGGGGTGCGGCGCCGGACCCCCACCCGGACCTGCGGTCCGACCCCCCACAAGGGGGAGGTGGAAGCTCGGCGCCCCTCTTCGCGCCCCTGCACGAAAACTGCACAGGCCTGCGGAAAACCTCCTCCGATCCGCCTCACCCTTTCCCCGCCGGCCTGACAAACAGACGGCATGCAAAACCGAGCAGAACCCCGATGGTCCCTGCCTTGCCGGCTGCGCCGCGAAGACTGGTGGCTGGCCGATGCGCCGCGCGCGTGTCCCGTCGCAACCCTCATTCCCTTTGTCCGCAAGAGCCCGCCGGCAACCCGGCGGGACGCCATCAGGAAAGCCCGATCATGACAGCGTTGCTCTGCGCCGCGCCGAGCTATTGCAGCCGCTTCGGTGTCGCCATCCTCCTGGCAGCACTTGCGGATTTCCTGTTCTACGGCCAGCCCGCCGGGATCACGGTTTTCCTGTTTGCCCTGCTGATTGCCGCCGCGGTTGTCGCCGTGCATCCGGCGGCTTTCAGCGACGGTCGCGTCTGGCTCAAGCCCATCGCCTTGCTTGTCGCGCTGCTGCCGCTGGCTGAAAACGTCAGCACCCTGTCGGTTTCGATCGCGCTGGCGGCGCTGACCGTCTTTGCCCTTTCGCTGAGCGGGCGGCTGCGGCACAGCATCGCCCGTATTGCCGGGCAGATCGTGCTGTTCGGGCTGGCGGCGCCGTTCCGCTTCGCCAATGATTTCGTCCGCTGGCGCAGGACGGCGCGGCGGTTCGGCCGGCGGCGCATCCGGCTGGCGGCGATCGCTGTCTGGGTGATGCCGCTGACGCTGGGCGCGGTCTTCCTGGCGCTGTTCGGCGCCGCCAATCCGGTGATCGACTACTGGCTGTCGCTGATCGACCTCATGAGGCTGCTCGATCTTATCCAGCTGGCGCGGATTGCCTTCTGGCTGTTCGTGCTCGCCGCTGTCTGGGCTTTTCTGCGACCGCGCCTGCCGCGCCTGGTTCGCCGCATCCCGCGCGCGGCGCCGGCCGTCAGCGCTCAAGCCGACAAAACCGCCACCACCATCGAAGACATCCTGTTCGGCAAGGCCGCCATCCTGCGCGCCCTGATCGTCTTCAACATCCTGTTTGCGCTGCAGACGGCGCTCGACGCCACCTATCTGTGGGGCGGGGCCGCCCTTCCCGACGGGCTGAGCTACGCCTCCTACGCGCATCGTGGCGCCTATCCCCTGATCGTCACCGCGCTGCTTGCCGCCGGCTTCGTGCTGGCGGCGCTGCGGCCAGGCAGCGAGACATCGGCCGATCCGCTTATCCGCCGGCTGGTCTATGCCTGGGTGGCGCAGAATATCATGCTGGTCATTTCGTCGATCCTGCGGCTCGACCTCTATGTCGGCATCTATGCATTGACCTACTGGCGCGTCGCCGCCTTTGTCTGGATGGGGCTGGTCGCAGCAGGCCTTGCCCTGATCATTGCCCGCATCGCGCTGAGAAAATCCAATGAATGGCTGCTGTCCGCCAATCTTCTGACGTTATCTCTGACGCTTTATGCCGGCTGTTTCATCAATTTCGCAGCGACGATCGCCAACTACAATGTCGACCATTCCCTCGAAATGACCGGCCAGGGCATTCCCCTAGACGCCTGGTATCTTCACTCGCTCGGTCCTGGCGCGTTTCCCGCACTTGATCGCTTCCTCGAGCAGCAGGGCAAGACGGTGGCCGTCGGCACTGTCCGCGAACTGGCTGGCGTGCGCGGCAGCGACGAAATCTGGTATCGAACTATCCAGCAGAACTGGCGGGCCTGGAGCTTTCGCGACTGGCGGCTGCTTCGATATCTCGACTCCAAGGGGCCGTTCGTGATTCCCTCCGCTATCGAACCTTCCATGCCGGGCCGCTGATCCATGCCGCATCACATCCTCGTCGCCGACGATGACCCGCACATCCGCGAGGTGATCTGCTTTGCGCTGGAAAAGGCCGGCATGAAAACGACAGGCGTGGCCGACGGTGCCGCCGCCCTGCAGGCGATCGGCCGCCGGGCGCCGGATCTTGTCGTGCTCGACATCGGCATGCCGGAGATGGACGGGCTGGAGGTCTGCCGGCGGCTGCGGCACACATCCGATGTGCCGGTGCTGTTCCTGTCCGCGCGCGACGAGGAGATCGACCGCATCCTCGGGCTCGAAATGGGCGGCGACGACTATGTGACGAAACCATTCAGCCCGCGCGAACTGGTCGCCCGCGTCAACGTCATCCTGCGGCGCGCCCGCCCGGCGGCGTCCGAGCCGGTCGACAACAGGCAGTTTTCGCATGGCAAATTGGCTCTGGCGCCGGCCAGTCACGCTGCCAGCTTCGACGGCAAGGCGCTTGCCCTGACGGGGATCGAATTCTCGATCCTGAAGGGATTCCTGGCGCGGCCCGCGCATGTGCTCGACCGCGACGCGGTGATGGCCAGCGCCTATGCCGCAAACATCCATGTCGCCGGCCGCACCGTCGACAGCCACATCCGCAACATCCGCGCCAAGCTGGCAGCAGTGGGTTGCCCTGACGTTATCGAGACGGTGCATGGCGTCGGCTTCCGGCTCGGCCGATGCGGCTGACGACTTCCGGCAAATGGATCGGCCGCAAGTGGCGGCCACGGCTTGCCACGGTCGTCGTCGCCATCCTGATCATGGTGATGGCCCTGCCATTGGTCGGCTTGTTCTTCTTCCGCCTCTACGAGAACCAGCTGATCCGCCAGACCGAAGCGGAGCTGATCGCGCAAGGGGCGGCCATCGCCGCCATCTATGCGCAGGATGTGCGCGACGCCGGCATTGCGGCGGACAAGCTCGGCGCGCCGATGCCGGGGCCAGGCGGGGATTCAAGCCGAAGCGTCAATCCGGGCCCGCTGTACAAGCCGATCGAGCCGCAACTCGATCTCGCCTCCGACTATGTGCTGCCGACCCGGCCGGCAGCGATCGCTGCCACCGCCGATCCTGCCTTCGCGGCGATCGGTGCGCGCCTGTCCGGTATTCTCGACGCCACGCAGAAAACCACGCTGGCCGGCTTCCGGCTGCTCGATCCCCGGGGCGTCGTCATTGCCGGGCGCGGCGAGGTCGGCCAGTCGCTCAGTGCGGCCGAAGAGGTGCGCACAGCACTTGCCGGCCGCTATGCCAGCGCGCTCAGGCTGCGCATTCCCGACCAGCCGACGCCACCGCTCTATTCGGTCAGCCGCGGCACCAAGGTGCGTGTCTTCGTCGCCCTGCCGGTCGCTGTCGGCGGCAAGGTCGCCGGCGTCGTCTATGTGTCGCGGACGCCCAACAACATCATCAAACATCTCTATGGCGAACGCGGCAAGGTGACGTTGGCGGCGATCGCCATTCTCGGCGGCACGCTGCTCATCGGCCTGGTTTTCCTGCGCACCGTCAGCCGGCCGATCTATGCGCTGATCGACCGAACCGAGCGCATCGCCGCCGGCGACCGCGCGGCGATCAGGCCGCTCGACCATCACGGCACGCGAGAGATGGCGGAGCTTTCCGCCGCCTTCCTCGACATGGCCGAAAAACTGCAGGCGCGTTCCGACAGCATCCAGACGTTCGCCACCCATGTGTCGCATGAGCTCAAATCGCCGTTGACGGCGATCCAGGGCGCGGCCGAACTGCTGCGCGATTCCGGTGGCGCGATGGACGATACGGAGCGGCGGCGCTTTTCAGACAATATCGTCACCGATGCGGGACGGCTCAATCTGCTGGTTCGCCGCCTGCTCGACCTGGCGCGCGCCGAAAACCTGGCGCCGAGCGGCGAAAGCACATCGCTCGGTGCGGCGCTGGCGCTGCTGCCCGTCGACAACAGGCTGGCGGTTCGCGTCGGAGCCGGCGGCGAAATCGGCTTGCGCATATCGGCCGAGAACGCGGCTATCGTGCTGGCCAATCTCATCGACAATTCGGCCAGGCACGGCGCGACGGCGGTTTCTGTCTCGGCTACGAGCGCCGGCGGCAAGGCGAGCATCCTGGTCAGCGACGACGGCGCCGGCATTTCGCCGAGCAACCGGGCGCGCATCTTCGAACCGTTCTTCACCACGCGGCGCGAGCAGGGCGGCACCGGCATGGGGCTCGGCATCGTGCTGGCCCTCCTGAAAGCGCATGATGGTATGATCGCGCTGGTTGACAGCGAACGCGGCACGCGCTTCGAGATCATTCTGCCGGTGGCGTGAAGGACACCATCGGCCGGATCGGAGAGAACATGCGCTACGACATCGTCATCATCGGTGGAGCCATAGTCGGCTCCTCGGTCGCCTACTATCTGCGCGAGCAAGGGTTTTCCGGCACGATCGCGCTAGTCGAGCGTGATCCGCAATTCGCGCATGCGGCAACGACGCTGTCCATGGCCTCGATCCGCCAGCAATTCTCGATCCCGGAAAACATCCGCCTGTCGCAGTTCACGCTAAAGCTGTTCCGGCGGCTGAAGGAAGAGTTCGGCGCCGACGCCGATATCGGCTTTCGCGAAGGCGGCTACCTCATCCTTGCCGGCGAGGACGGCTTGCCGGTCCTCAAGAGCAATCACGAGGCGCAGATGGCCGAGGGCGCCGACATCGTGCTCGAGGATGCCGATGCGCTGGTGCGCCGGTTCCCGTGGCTGTCGACCGAGGGCATTTCAGCCGGCGCCTATGGCCGCACCGGCGAAGGCTGGTTCGACGCGCATGCGATGCTGACGCTGTTCCGCAAGGCGCTGCGGCAGAAGAAAGTCGATTTCATCACCGCCGATGTCACCGCCATCGCGCGCGATGGCAATCGCGTCACCGGGGTGAGCCTCGGCAATGGCGAGACGCTGAAGGCCGGCATCGTCGTCAACGCCGCCGGCCCGAACGCCGGCAAGGTGGCTGCCATGGCCGGGCTTGAACTGCCGGTCGAGCCGCGCAAGCGCAATGTCTTCGTCTTCGAGGCGCGCGAGAAATATGCCGACATGCCGCTGCTGGTCGATCCCTCCGGCATCTATGTCCGTCCGGAAGGCTCGGTCTACCTCACCGGCGGCGCCGAACCGGAGGAAGGCGACCGCGCACCCGATCCCGGTGACTTCGAGGTAAACTGGCCGCTGTTCGAAGAGGTGATCTGGCCGGTGCTGGCGACCCGCATTCCCGCTTTCGAGGCAATCAAGCCGACCCGCGCCTGGGCCGGCCACTACGACTACAACACGCTCGACCAGAACGCGGTGATCGGTCCGCATCCCGAAGTCGGCAATTTCCTGTTCGCCAACGGATTCTCCGGCCATGGCCTGCAGCAGGCGCCGGCGGTCGGCAAGGCGCTGGCCGAACTGATCGTGCATGGCGGCTATCGCACGGTGGATTGTTCGGCGTTCGGGTATGGTCGAGTCGCGGAAGGGCGGGCGTTCCGGGAATTGAACGTGATTTGAGCGTTGGCGTTTCCTTCTCCCCCTGTGGGAGAAGGTGTCGCCGAAGGCGACGGATGAGGGGTGTTCCAGGGAACGCCA
>NZ_RZTC01000203.1:0-3442 GCF_004023165.1 Mesorhizobium sp. M7A.F.Ca.MR.176.00.0.0
AGTAGGGGAGTAGGGGAGTAGGGTGGGTTCGAGGGCATTCCAAACATACTCCCTTATTCCCCTACTCCCTTACTCCCATAAATTCTAATTCCCCGACACCAGCGTATCCGTGATCTCAAACCGCTCGGCCTCGCCGATGCGGATCATGTTGAGGCTGCCCTCCCGAGTGAAGCGGAAATTGCTGGGCGCGTCGGAGCTGGCCGGCCGGCCGGCGTCGAAGGCGATGACGCGCGTGCCCCCGTCGGGCCAGGTGATCGTGACGTCCACATTGTCGCTGCCCTTGCGCACGACATTGATCCCGCAACGCGTCATCGGCTCGCCGACATAGCGAGCGCAAGGAATTTCGCTGGCGCCGGGGGCGGAAGCGGGCGGGACGTCAGGCGCCGCCAGCGCCAGTACGTACGCATCCTGCATCGCGGCGTGGCCGATTTCTGCGGCCGATTTCGGCGTGCTTTCGGCTGCCGGACCGGCGCCGCCAAGCCGCGCTGTCAGGTCGGGCGGTGCGACCGGCGGGCTGTTGGCCGAGCCGGTGGCCTGCGATTGATCCGGCGCCGAGGCCTGCCCGGTCTCATTGGCGCTGCCGGTGGAGGCAACCACCGGCGCATCGGCCGGTCTTGGCTCGCCTTCGACATAGGGAGCCGGATTGAGGGGGATGAGATAGCGTGCCGGCGCCCAGCCGCTCAGCTTCTCCTTGCCCGTGCTTTCGACCTTGCACCATTTGTAGCCGTTGATGTCGTTGCAGCCGAGATTGGTGACCATGTCGCCGCTGCTCAGCCGCGCCTCGACCGTGGCGACCGGCGATGCGGTGGTGCGGACTTTGAGAAGGTCGTCCGGTGCCAGGCCGGTGACGACCGAGATGACGAGCTCCGGCGCCTCTTGGGCCATATCTTCAGCCATAGCGGGGGCAATCACCGGCCATGCCGTCATCAACAGCGGAGCCGCAATCAGCGCATGGAGGGTTGTTCGGAGCGTAACTGTGCGCCTCATCGTTTGGCCGTGCGCTGATACCGTGCCGCGGCGGATCGAGCCCGCCGCAAGCCCGGCCGGTTTTATAAGGGACGACGCGGCGCCATGTAAGCCCGAAAATTCGGCTCGCCGTTTCGCCAGCCTCAACCCGGACCGCCGGGCCGTGAGGCAGCTCAGCTGGACGGGCATGAACGCGCAAGAGCGTTCAGCCGGGCATGAACGCAAGAGCGTTCAGCCGGGCATGAACGCAAGAGCGTTCAGCCGGGCAGGGGCATGAAGCCGGTTCTGAGCGCGTGAGCCCATTCCGGCCGGCCCGCCTGTTCGGCTTGCCTGGCGGCCGCCTCGTGGTCGTAGTCGACGGCGATGGCCTCGAAGCGGTCGGGCTGGCCGTTGCTGCCCAAGGTGACGATGCCGTAGCGCGCATACGGCGAGCCCTGCTCGGAGACATGCGCCGGCGGCGTGGAATCGTCATAGGCAGGGCAGCCGATGCTGCCCGGATTGAAGATGACGGGACCATCGGGGACGCGGATCAGTTCCGCGCGGTGGCTGTGGCCGCACAGCGCGATGCGGCAAGCCGGGTCGAGCGTCTTCAGCCGCCGCCGGATCGCCGCCAACGGCGCACGCACCAGCTGGCCATTGACGATGGTATCGGCGAGATATTTCTCGTCATGGTCGGGACGGGCGTGGAAAGCGATGATTCCGGGTGCGATCTCCAGCGTCAGCGGCTGGGCGAAAAGCATCTGGCGTTGCGTCTCGGTCAGCCGCGCCTGCGCATAGACGTCGGAGGGCCACATGGTGTCATCAGCGGGGTCGGCGGCGACACGGCGGCCGTGGTTGCCGCGCACGGTCGGCAGGTTCAGCGCCTCCAACCGCGCAAATGTCTCGCGCGGCCAGAGCGGGCCGGAAACGCTGTCACCGAGATTGACGGTCAGGTCGGCGCCGCCGCGCCGGCGAAGGTCATCAAGCACGGCGTCGAGCGCCAGCACATTGCCGTGGATATCGGCGAGTACGGCGATGCGCATTTTCGGAAGGCTCCTGTGTGACGCCGCTTTTCCTTTTGCCCACGTCCGTGGGGCGAGGAACCCAAGTTCTGCAAGGTCAGGCGTGGATTTCGATGTCGTGGCCGCCGACCGCCGGCAGTGCCGGATCGTCGCCGGCGGCGGCGATGACGCTGTCGAGCAGGCCGGGGAAGCGGGCGTCGAGATCGGCGCGGCGCAGTGTGATCATGCGGTTGGTGCCGACCACCTCGGCGCGGGTGACGCCGGCCTCGCGCAGTTTGGCCAGGTGATAGCTCAGATTGGTCTTCGAGCCGAAATCGAGGAACTGGCTGCAGTTCAGCGGCACGCCCTGCTTGCTGGCGAGATAGCGCACGATGGCGAGCCGGGTCGGATCGCCGAGCACGCCAAGCACGATCGGCAGGCTGATCTGGTCCGTATTGGGGTGTGGCAAGGTCATGGCTCGAAACTAAGCACAGTCGGGTCCGATTTCAACGCATCCATCATTGTTGGCCCGCACGCGGCCTTTCTCCGTCTGGTGCCGATGCTTCCGACCTGTGCTGACACAGGGCTGTCAGGAAGGTTCAGCTATTTTTCCCTGGCTTCATTGACATGATGCCCTATTATGTCCAATTGTTCAATAACTTTTGAACTAAGGACATCCCGCCATGGACAAGCGCCTTTTCTGGCTCGCGCTCGGATCGTTCACGATCTCGACCGAAGGCTTCGTCATCTCCAGCCTTCTGCCCGACATCGCGGCGGATGCCGGCATCTCCATTCCGCTGGCCGGCACGCTGATCACCGCCTTCGCGCTCGCCTATGCGATCGGCACGCCGATCCTGGCGACGCTGACCGGCGAATGGGACCGGCGCCGCGTCATCCTGTGGACGCTGGTGTTCTTCGTGCTCGGCAACATCGCCGCTGCCTTGAGTTCCTCCTTCGAACTGCTGCTGATCGCGCGCATCGTCATGGCGCTGTCGTCGGGCCTGTTCGCCGCAACCGCGCAAGGCACCGCGGTGGCGCTGGTCGATGACCATCACCGGGCGCGTGCCATCGCCGTCGTCGTCGGCGGCACCACGGTGGCCGTTGCCCTGGGTGCGCCACTGGGCGCGCTCGTTGCCACCGTTGCCGGCTGGCGCGGAACTTTTTTTGCCATCGCCGGCCTTGGCGCGCTTGCCGGCGCGATCCTGTGGTACCGGCTGCCGCGGGGCATCGTTGGCACCAGGCTGCCCTTGAAGCGCAGGCTGGCGGCAGCGCTGCGTCCCGGCGTGATGCCGATCCTGTTGACGACAGTGCTGGCGCTGATCGGCGCCTTCACCGTCTTTGCCTATGTCGCGCCGCTTGCCATCGAGGGCGGCGGTCTCAGCCAGATCGCGTTGCCCGGCATGCTGCTCGCCTTCGGCGTCGGCGCCGTCATCGGCAACATTGGCGGCGGCCAGGCTGCCGACCGGTTCGGCGCGACCCGCACCGTCGGCTGGTCG
>NZ_RZTC01000203.1:3452-5442 GCF_004023165.1 Mesorhizobium sp. M7A.F.Ca.MR.176.00.0.0
GCGCTGAGTGCCGGCATGCTGGTCCTTCTGTCGGTCATCCCGACCTTTCTGCCGCCGCATATTGCCGGACCGGCGCTGATGGCGATGATGGTGCCGTGGGGCATCGTCGGCTGGGCCTTCCCGCCGGCGCAGGCCAGCCGCATCATCAAGCTGGCGCCCGACGCCGCCCCTATCGTGCTGTCGCTCAATGCCTCGGCGCTCTATCTCGGCGTGGCGCTGGGCGCCGTGGTTGGTGGCGCCGTGCTGCGCTACGGCGCGCCGGCCGATCTTGGCTTGGTCGCCGCGATCTTCCCGATCATCGGGCTTGGCATCGTGGTCGCCGGCCGCCGGGCGGCTCGGCCTGTAGAGATGCCTGCCGAGTAATCTCTTTGAAAGCCGTTGGCCGGCTCAGCGGGCCGGCGGCAGATCAAAATCCAGCGCGGCGATGTCATCCAGCGCCGCGCGCAGTTTTTCAGCCTTGTCCCTGCCGACGACATCCTCGAAACGCTGCTGGGCGATCTGCCACAGTTTCATCGCCGCCTCGAGCTTGGCCAGCCCTTGGGGCGTCAGCCGCACACGCTTGACGCGGCGGTCGTCCGGATCGGCGAAGGTCTCGACATAGCCGTCGCGGATCAGTGGCTTCAGTGTATGGCCGAGCGCCGACAGGTCCATGATCAGCGACGCGGCGATGGCCCCCATCGCCGGCTCGTCGCCGATATGGATTTGGTAGAGCAGTCCCTGCTGTGTCGCCTTGAGGCCTGACGGCTCCACCACATCATCATAAAACTTGCCGAGTTTGCGCGCCGCGCGGCGCAGCGCGGCGTTGTTGCAGAGCGTGAGGCCGGGCAAGCTGTCCTTTGACATGATGGTCCTTGGCGCCGGCGAATGAGGCCCGGCTGCACCCCTCAAATAATCCCGGTCCGGATCATTGACAAGATAGTGGCATATGCCTACTTCGCAATTAGTGGTATATGCCACTAAATCATCAAGCGGCTTCCGGCAGTGCGGCAGATGCCACGGCGCCGGATCAGTCGAAACGAACCAGATCAGTCGAAGAAGGAACAGGACAATGAGTGGACAGGGCAACAAGGGCACGGCGGTCGTCACCGGTGCTTCGTCGGGCATCGGCGCGGTCTATGCCGACCGGCTGGCGGGGCAGGGCTACGATCTGGTGCTGGTGGCGCGGCGCGCCGACCGGCTGGAGGAGCTGGCCGGGAAGCTGCGCCAGACCTACAGCCGCAAGGTCAGCGTGATCAGCGCCGACCTTTCCAATGACAACGACGTCCGCCGCGTCGAACAGGCGATCGCCAGCGACGACAGCGTGACGCTGCTGGTCAATAATGCCGGCCTTGGCGGCCAGTCCGTGGTGGCAACCGCCGATGCGGACGCTGCCGAACGCATGATCAAGGTCAATGTCATCGCCCTGACGCGGCTGACCCGTGCCGTGCTGCCGGGGTTTTTGGCGCGCAACCGAGGTGCGGTCGTCAACATCGCCTCGGTGCTCGCCTATGAGACCTCGTTCGGCGGCATCTACAGCGGTACCAAGGCCTATGTCGTCAACTTCACCGAGGCTCTGCACCGCGAGGTCGAGGGTACGGAGGTGAAGGTGCAGGTGGTGCTGCCGGGCGCGACACGGACGGATTTCTGGGAGCTTGCCGGCAGCGATATCGACCAGCTTCCGAAGGAAATCATCATGAGCGCCGACGATATGGTGGATGCGGCCCTTGTCGGCCTTGCCAGGGGTGAAGCCGTCACCGTGCCGGCGCTCGCCGAGCCGGCCAAACTGGACATTTTCCTCGGTGCCCGGCAGGCCTTCTACGGCAGCCTGCACGCCGACAAGCCGGCGGCCCGCTACGCGGCTTGAGGTTGAGCGCAGAGGCTGGTTTGCTTCGCAAACCAGTACCCCCACCCCGCTGCTTCGCAGCGACCCTCCCCACAAGGGGGAGGGTTAGGGGCGCGCCAACCCCCTTTTGAGGCTTGCAAAAGGCACGCTCCCCACCTCCCCCTTGTG
>NZ_RZTC01000204.1:0-5420 GCF_004023165.1 Mesorhizobium sp. M7A.F.Ca.MR.176.00.0.0
GGCCAGGCACGTCGGCAGCCATGTTCCGATCAGCCGTATCGGCGCACCGGATGACATTGCCGGCGCAACGCTCTATTTGTGCAGCCGTGCAGGCAGCTATGTCACCGGCGCCATCCTGCCGATCGACGGCGGACAGTCGGTGCAGCATGGGCTGACCCTGTTCAAGGAATGACATTTTCCGGCCACAGAAGCCGGGGGTGAACTGGAGGACATGAGCGTGGAACCGATCAGTCTCGATGTGCTTCTGGCCAGTGTCGGCAAGGAGGTTGGCGTGTCGCCATGGCGGGCGGTCACGCAACGCATGATCGACCAGTTCGCCGACGCCACCGACGACCACCAGTTCATCCACTGCGATCCGGAGCGGGCCATGCGCGAAACGCCGTTCGGCGGCACCATCGCGCACGGCTTCCTATCGCTGTCGCTGTTGTCGGCGATGACCTTCGAGACCATGCCGCCGCTGGAAAACGGCAAGATGGGCGTCAACCACGGCTTCGATTCGCTGCGCTTCCTGGCGCCGGTGAAAACGGGCGCGCGCATCCGCACGCGTTTCGTGCTGGCCGACGTCAAGGTTCGGCCGTCGGGCTGGGTGCAGACCGCGCATGACGTGACGATCGAAATCGAAGGTTCGAAGAAGCCGGCACTGACCGCGCGCTGGTTGACGCTGACCTTGATCGAACGCCAGCCCGAGACGGCATGAGTGATCCCGTACTCGACCAGGCAGCGCTTGCGCCTTACCTCGAGGCGAACATACCGGGCTTTTCCGAGCTTGCAGCAGTCGAGAAGTTCAAATCCGGCCAATCGAACCCGACTTACCTTTTGACGGCGGCAAGCGGCCGTCACGTGCTGCGCGCCAAGCCGCCGGGGCAATTGCTGAAATCGGCGCATCAGGTCGACCGCGAATTCAGGGTGATGAGCGCGCTTGCCGGCACCGCCGTGCCCGTGCCTGCCATGCTGCACCTGTCGGCGGAAGACTCGCCCATCGGCCGCATGTTTTACGTGATGGATTTCCTGGACGGCCGCATTTTCTGGGATCCGGCGCTGCCGGAGGCTCGCGACAACGAAGAACGCGCCGGTATATACGATGCCATGAACGAAACCCTCGCGGCGCTGCACGAGATCGATGTCGGGACAGTGGGGCTCGGCGATTTCGGGCGGCCGGGAAATTATTTCGAGCGCCAGCTGGCGCGCTGGACCAGCCAGTACCGCGCCTCGGAGACTGACGCAGTCGCCGAGATGGACGGGCTGATTGCCTGGTTGGAAACGCATATGCCCGCCGATGACGGCCGGATCTCGTTGGTGCATGGCGACTACCGGCTGGACAATCTGATCTTCGCGCCGGACCGGCCGAAGGTGCTGGCGGTGCTCGACTGGGAATTGTCGACATCAGGCCACCCCTTCGCCGATATCGCCTATCAATGCATGCAATGGCGGCTGCCGCACGCTTCCGGCTTTCGCGGCCTGGGCGGCGTCGACCGTTCCGCACTCGGCCTGCCCTCCGAGGAGGACTACGTCGCCGCCTACTGCCGGCGGCGCGGGCTCACCGGTATCGGCAACTGGACGTTCTATCTCGCCTTTTCCTTCTTCCGGCTGGCCGCGATTTGCCAGGGCGTCTACAAGCGGGCGCTGGACGGAAACGCCTCCAATCCGGAAAAGGCCCGGACCTATGGCGAGGCGGTAAAGCTGCTTTCGCGCCTTGCCGCGAAGCTGATCGACAAGGAGGCGTGATGGGCCGCTTTGACGGAGCAAAGGTGCTGACCACGGGTGCCGCCAACCTCGACAAGCGTCGGCACGATCCGAAGTATACCGCTTGGGAACTTCCCGTGCCCTTGTCCGTTTCCGTACAGCGTATATAATTTAGCCAGCCACCAACCAACCAAAGGCACCAGATCTTGCCGCAGAGCGTCCAGACACGCCGCGAGAAGCAAAAGGCAGAACTGCGCTCCGAACTTGTCGAGGCCGCGCACAAGCTCGTCCAGGAAGAAGGCTATGAAGGCCTGACCATCCGCAAGCTGGCCAAACGGGTCGGCTACGCCCCGATGTCTGTCTATTCCTACTTCGCCGACAAGCAGGACATCCTGTTCGCTCTGGCCGAGGATGCGTTCGAGACGCTGGCCCGCCGCATCGAGGAGCATCCATCCGATGATCCAATCGAGGCCTTGCAGGCGGTGATGACCGAATATGCCGCTTTCGGACTCGGCAATCCCAACGAATACCGCACCGTGTTCATGACCGAAAAGACCAAGCTGCCGGAAGGCTACAATGAAATGGAGGAGAGCAACCCTGCTATGAAGGTGCTGATCAGCAGGGTCGAGGCCTGCGTCGCCGCCGGCAAATTGCAGGGCGATCCGCGCGCCATCGCCACCATGCTGTGGGCGGTCGGACACGGCACGATCTCGCTGCTCATCACCTTTCCGTTTTACCCCTTCGGCGATCCGCAGGTCTTCGTGAAGCGGATGTGCGATTTCACGCTCGCCACGCTCAGCACGCAAAACGTCCCGCCGCTGACCGAGACACCGGTCAACTGCTGAACGCCGTTTCCTGGTTTTGTGTATTCCCCTCCAGACCTGGGGGGTCTTGGTTAACAAAAATTTATTGTACGCGTACGGTTTTCCTTGAACTTCGCGATCGACGGGCGTATATGTACAGCGTATCGTACATGTACGAGAGAAATTCACCCGTCGGTACGAATTGAATTCGACCTGGAAACCGGAGACTGACAATGAAAAAGACACTCCTCACCCTCGCCGCCGTGCTGGCACTTTCGGGCTCGGCCTTCGCCGCCAACACCACCCATCCCGTCAAGCATGCGCCGGTGGCGGCCTGCGTTGACACCAGGACCAACGTGAAGCTCGATTGCGCTTCGACCGGTTCGGTCGAGAAGAAGGGTGCCACGCAAAATACCGCTGAAGGCAAGGGCCCGCGGCTCGGCATCAGCATCAATCCGTGGATTGTACCAAGCGCATTTTGACATCAGCAAAGATCGCGTCTGGCCGGCACAAGCCGGCCAGCTTCAGCCGACCGAAACCGGCAGCTTCGCCGCTGAACTCTCGAAGGCCGCGTCGATCAGCTTTTGCATGTCCGCGGCACGCCGGAACGACGGATCGCCATTCCGGCCTGTATCCAGCGCATCGGCAAAGCGTCGCGCATTGCGCTTGACACTGGGCAGCGCCAAGATCTGCCAGCGCTGAAGATCGACATCGCCGCCGAGACAGGCCGACAGGTTCGATGCCTTGCCGTCGGTTTCGACCCTGATGGCGCCCTTGGTGCCGTGCAGGGCCAGCGACAGATCGTTGGCGTGGCCGGTCATGTAGCGGCTCGCCACGATCGTAGCGAGCGCACCGGAACTGAGCCGCGCCGTCATTGCCACGCTGTCATTGGCGTCCAGCACATAGTCGCCGATGCGCTCGCCCTCGGCCTTCGGAAACGTCACCAGATCGGCATGCAGGCTGACGATATCCTGACCGGCGCCATAGGTGGCGAAGTCCAGGATATGGATGCCGACATCGCCCAGCACACCGGTCGAACCGTGCCGGCTCGACAAGCGCCAGAGCCATTTGTCCTCGACCCGCCAGTCGCCCCACGACTGGCTGACCAGCCAGCTTTGCCGGTAACTTGCCTCGACATGGCGCAACACACCGATCTCGCCGGCCAGCACCATGCGCCGCGCTTCATGGATCGCCGGTGAGTTGCGATAGGTCAGGTTGACCATGTTGACCACCCCTGCAGCCTCGGCCGCTTCGGTCATATCAAGCGCGTCGGCGTGGTTCGGCGCCAGCGGCTTTTCGCAAAACACATGCTTTCCCTGGGCAAGCAGCGCCAGCGTCGTTGCCATATGCGCACCATCCGGCGTCGCGTTGATGGCGGCATCGAACTGACCCCAGGCGATCGCCGCCTCCAGGCTCTCGAAAGATTCGCCGATCTTGCTGACGGCGGCAAACGCCGCCGCGCGGCCAGGCACCTGGTCGACGCAAGCGACGATGCTGCAGCCCGGGATCCCGGCAAACTCCTCGACATGATGCCCGGCGATACCGCCGGTGCCGAGCAGAAGAATTCGATGCATCAGTTCAGGCCCCCAGCCACCTCACACCCCAATCAACTCAGGCCCGAATCAACTCAGGCCCTTGTCGCCGTCGGCATGCAGGCGCAGCCCCTTCTGCACGATCTTCTCCTTGGCCGCATCCGTCGGCACGTTCGGCGCATTGGTGATGCCGGACCATGCCGGCGCCGGGTTGTGCGCCCAGTGCACGGCGTTGCGCAGCACCTGCTGCACGCCCTCATTGTGATAGATCGGATAGGTCTCGTGACCGGGCGAGAAGTAGAAGATCCGTCCCGCGCCGCGCTGGTAGGTCAGCCCGGACCGGAACACCTCGCCACCCTCGTACCAGGAGACGAACACCGTCTCCAGCGGCTCCGGCACGGCGAAGGGCTCGCCATACATTTCGGTCTCGCCGATCTCCAGGCACTCGCCGATGCCTTGCGCGATCGGGTGGCCGCGGTTGATCGCCCAGACGCGCTCGCGCTCGCCCGCCTCGCGCCATTTCAGCGAACAGGGCGTGCCCATCAGCCGCTTGAATATCTTCGAGTAGTGGCCGGAATGGAGCACGATCAGGCCCATCCCTTCCCACACCCGCTTCTGCACCCGCTCGACGATCTCGTCCTTGACCTCGCCATGCGCCGCGTGGCCCCACCACAAAAGCACGTCGGTGGCCGCCAGGCGCTTTTCGCTCAGGCCGTGCTCGGGCTCCTGCAAGGTGGCGGTGGTCGCCTCGATGCCCTTGTCCTGGTTGAGGGCGGCGGCAATGGTGCCATGCATGCCCAAGGGATAGAGGTCGCGCACGGCTTCATTGGTCTGCTCGTGGACATTCTCGCCCCAAACGATCGCTTTTGTCGGCATTTTCATCTCCCAAAGCGCTTTAAATAGCATGTCAAAAGGGATTGAGAAGGTCCCGATGCCGCCTGGCCCGATGGAATACTACGTCTTGCGCTTCTTGCGCCCCGGCACGGTCTTGGCCTTGCCCGGTTTCGCCGGTGCGCCGGGGATGGCGGTTCCGGTAATGGATATCGGATCGCTGGCCGGGAACGTGTCTTCGAGGCCTTCCTCGAGTTCCTCTTCGGCGCTCGGGGCTTCATGTCGCTCATGTTCGAGCGAGCGGACGGCCGATGTCTTTATGACCGGCGACTTCGGTGCGGAATTCGACGGCATCGGCATTCTCCCTCGGCGTGCGGATGCAGAACGAGCGTGCCCTGCAAAACGTTCCGAGTTCAGACCGCCGCGTCGCGCGATCCCTCGGACAGGAAAGTAAAGACATAGTCCGAGAAGGAACGCCAGCATTCGACCCGGAAGGCATCGGCGGCTGTGCGCAGCAGCACGATCTCGGTCTTGCCCAGGATGGTGCGCGACGCTGCGCCCACCGGGAAGG
>NZ_RZTC01000205.1:0-5351 GCF_004023165.1 Mesorhizobium sp. M7A.F.Ca.MR.176.00.0.0
GCCGGACAGGCAGGCTGCGGCATCGTCGGCTTTCAAATCCTGCAGCAGGCCGGCGGCGCGGATGGAAAACAGCCGCGAGGTGACATCGCCACCATCAGCCAATGCGGTTTCGCACCAGCGACGGAAGAACGGATTGTCCGATGTGACCGGCTTGGGTTGCTCGCCGAGCGAATGGCGCAGGATCGAATGCGCGGCAAGCACGGAAAACAGCTCGCCGGTCGGCCAGGTGCCGAAGCCGGTGACAGTACCGTCCTCGACCAGCACCCATTTCGAATGGGTGCCGGGCATACAGACCAGCTGGCGTCCCTTGGCCGGCAAGCCAGCGCCGGCAAGCTGGGTTTCCTCGCCGCGCATGACGTCGGGCGCGTCAGTCAGTCGCTGGGCAAGGCCCGGAACGATGCGGATGTCGTGGCTCTGGCCGGGCACGCTGGCGGCACCCGCAAGGATGGCGCTAAGCGGCGCCGGCACGGTGACATAGGGTGCTTCCAGCCAGCCCTGGCGGGATCCGGCCATGCCGCAGATGATGACGGGCAGCGCCGCTGGTGCTCCCATCGCCGCCAGATGCCCTTCGAGGATGGTCGAAAAGCCCTTCTGCTGCGCCGTGATCAGGCCATCGTCGCCACGGCGTTCGGCAAGCACCTTGCCTTGCCCGTCTATCAGCCAGACCCGCATGCGGGTCGTGCCCCAGTCGACGGCGGCGACCGCCGGTGCGTTGCCGGCTGGGTTCACAGGAAACCTCCATCGACGACCAGCATCTGCGCTGTCAGCATGCGCGAGGCGTCCGAGGCCAGGAACAGCACGGTGCCGACGATGTCGTCGGGCTGCATCACCTGCTTGATGCATTGCTTGGCGACATGGGCGGCAAGCCCCTGTTCGGTCACCCAGAGCTCCTTCTGCCTCTCGGTGATCACCCAGCCGGGCGCAATGGCGTTGACGCGGATGCCGTCGACACCGAGCTTGCCGGCCAGCCCCTTGGTCAGGCCGAGGATACCGGCCTTGGCGGCCGTGTAGGACGGCATGTCAGGGTGGTTGATCAGATAGGATGTCGAGGTGAAGTTGATGATCGAGCCGCCGCCCGCCCGCTTCATGCCCGGCGCCACCGCTTGCGCGGTGAAGAAATGCGGCCTGAGATTAATGGCCTGGTTGTTGTCCCAGAACTCGACCGTCACGTCCTCGACGGCGTGGCGTTCATCCCAGGCCGCATTGTTGACCAGCACGGTGACATCGCCATGCGCCTCGGCGGCCTTCGCGGCGGACGCCCGCAGGGCCTCGACGTCGCGCAAATCGGTCTTGAGATAGAGAGGCCGGCGGCCGAATTCTTTCTCAATGCGGTCGGCAAGAGCCGTGCTTGGGCCGTCGGCGATGTCGATAAAGGCGACATTGGCACCCTGGCGCACAAATCCCTCGGTCAGGGCAGCGCCAATTCCGGAGCCGCCGCCGGTGATCAGCACCGAGGCTCCTTCGAGGTCGGCAAAATGCGCCGATGGCATCATCGTTCTTGTCTCCCAGCGCATGACCCCGAAAATCGGATCGAATTTCGGAAAGGGATCATGCGCAAAATGTAAATTGCTACAGCGTCCTTTGCGCGTCCAAAAGGACGCGCGGCGCTGTAGCGTGATCGGCGCGCATCCTAGCCACGCAAGGCGCGCGGGCAAGGGCGAACCGCCGGATTTCTGGGCTTATGTCAGACAAAACGACAATGCGCCGCACCGGATGCGCACAGCGGCAGCACCAGGATTGCGGATCACGGGGATCGCCGGTCAGATCGCCTTGGCGCGCAGGGCGCCGCGGAAGGAATCGCGGAGATAGCCGAGCGTGGCGTCGGCATCGACCGGCTTGCCGAACAGATAGCCTTGCCCGCCGGCACAGCCGAACTGGACCAGGCGATCGGCCTGCGCTTCCTGCTCGATGCCTTCGGCGACGACGTCCATGCCGAGCCCCTCGCACATTGCGAGAATGGCGCGGATGATGTGTTCCGAGGGACGGTCGTCGAGAATGGAGGAGACGAAGGCGCGATCGATCTTGAGCTTGTCGAAATGGAATTCGCGCAGACGGCCGAGCGAGGACTGGCCGGTGCCGAAATCGTCGAGCGAGACGCGGATGCCGACGCGGCGCAGATCCTCGACGATCTGCGCGGCAGAGGCCGGGTCGTTCATCAGGCCGGTCTCGGTGATCTCGATCTCCAGCCGCCGCGGATCGAACCCGGTGCGATCGAGGATCGCCAGTATGTGCAGGCCGGTGTTCTGGTCGACGAGCTGCGATGGCGACAGGTTGAAGGACAGGAACAGGTCCTTCGGCCAGCTTCTGGCCGCTTCGGTCGCCTTGCGCAGCACCAACTGCGACAACGGGCCGATGATGCCGCGCTCCTCGGCGATGGGAATGAAGACGGTCGGCGGCACCGAGCCGAGGTCGCGATCGGTCCAGCGCGCCAGCGTCTCGAAGCCGATGGTGCGGCGCGTGGCGAGATCGACGATGGGCTGGAAATGCGGCTCCACCTCGCCGGCCGAGACAGCCCGGCGCAGCGCCTGTTCGATGCGGGTGACGCGCTTGGCCGCCTCTTCCATCTCACGGGTGTAGACGACGACGCGGCCACGGCCGGAACGCTTGGCGTGGTAGAGCGCCGTCTCGGCCTTGTTGATGAGGATTTCCGTGGTCTCGTCGCCCGAATAGAACAGCGAGCAGCCGACCGAGGCCGAAAGCCTGGCGGTGCGTTCGCCGACATCATAGGGCGCCGACAGGATCTCGATCAGCATGCGCGACTTTTCGGCCGCCGCCTCCTCGCTGAACACCAGGGGATAGAGAAAGGCGAATTCGTCGGCACCGATGCGGCAGACCGTGGAATGGCCGTCCATCGAGGCGCGCAGCCGCATCGCCACCTGGATCAGGATATCGTCGCCGGCCTTGTGGCCGAACAGATCGTTGATCGGCTTGAAGCCGTCGAGGTCGAGAATGCCGACGGTAAAGGGCGCGGGATCGTCGGCACGGTCGGCGATCAGGCGATCGACCTTGTCGAAGAAGCGGCGATGGTTGCCAAGCCCGGTCAACGGATCGGTGAATGCCAGATCCGTGCTCTCCCTGTTTGCCTGACCGGTGCCAAACGAAGTTTGCATCGGTGTCCCTGTTTTGTGACGTCGGAATTTATTTTCAGACTGGCAGCAAACCCTTTAGGAAACGTATCGCGAAATCGATTTTCCACGGGCAACCGCGACTGTTTCGAAGGATCGATGAAAGCAGCGCATTCGGGTGTCGGATGCCAATCCTAGGAATGTCGCGATTGGCAGACGGGCAGTGAGCCTGTACAGGCAAGACAGTCGTCCATCCGAGCCGCCGGAGACCCGCCATGAAGCTGAAAATCGCCGTCCAGATGGACCACATCTCCACAGTGTCGATCGCCGGCGACACCTCGTTCGCGCTGTCGCTGGAAGCGCAGCGGCGCGGCCATGAGCTGTTCCACTACACGCCGGATCGGCTGTCGTTGCGCGACGGCAAGGTGTTTGCCCGCATCGAGGAAATGCAGGTGCGCGACGAGAAGGGCAGCCACTATTCGCTGGGCGAGAAGGTGCGCACCGACCTGTCGGAGATGGATGTGGTCCTGCTGCGCCAGGATCCGCCCTTCGACATGAACTACATCACCACCACGCACATCCTGGAGCGCATCCATCCGAAAACGCTCGTGGTCAACGACCCGGCCTGGGTGCGCAACAGCCCGGAAAAGATCTTCGTCACCGAATTTGCCGACCTGATGCCGGACACGCTGATCACCAAGGATCCGCTGGAGGTCGCCGCCTTCCGCAAGGAGTTCGGCGACATCATCGTCAAGCCGCTCTACGGCAATGGCGGCGCCGGCATCTTCCATCTGCTCGAGGGCGACCGCAACCTTGCCTCGCTGCTGGAAATGTTCGGCCAGATGTTCCGCGAACCCTACATCGTGCAGCGCTATCTCAAGGACGTGCGCAAGGGCGACAAGCGCATCATCCTGATCGACGGCGAGCCGGTCGGCGCCATCAACCGGGTGCCGGCCGAGCATGATTCCCGCTCCAACATGCATGTCGGCGGCCGCGCCGAAAAGACCGAACTGACGGAGCGCGAACGCGAGATCTGCGCCCGCATCGGCCCATCGCTGAAGGAGCGCGGCTTCATCCTGGTCGGCATCGACGTGATCGGCGACTACATGACCGAGATCAACGTGACCTCGCCGACCGGCGTGCGCGAGGTCAAACGCTTCGGCGGCGCCGACATCGCCAGCCTGTTCTGGGACGCGGTTGAGGGAAAGCGCGGGTAAGCCGTTTTCATTTTGTCTTAACCATGTTCCGTTTTTGCAACCGCGCTCAATTCCGCTGCAACCCGAGCGGTCATGCGTTCCCGTAATGTTCTTGATTTGACCGGGGAAGTGTGATTGTCTTCCCGGCGGGCCATTCCTGGCCTGATCGCAGGGGCTGGGGCCAGCCTGAATTGGGGTTGCACGATGGTGGCGCGGGTTCGCACGGTCGCTTTCCAGGGCATCGAGGCCGTGCCGGTCGACGTGCAGGTGATGATCGCGCCCGGCAAGGTCAACATGCACATCGTCGGCCTGGGCGACAAGGCGGTGGCCGAAAGTCGCGAGCGGGTGCAGGCCGCGCTGCATGCTTCCGGCCTGTCGATGCCGTCGAAGAAAGTCACGGTCAATCTGGCACCGGCCGACCTGCCGAAGGAAGGCAGTCATTACGACCTGCCGATCGCGCTTGGCCTGATGGCTGCCCTTGGCGCCATTCCGGGCGACATGCTGGCCGGCTATGTCGTGCTTGGAGAATTGTCGCTCGACGGCACGATTGCCGCGGTCGCCGGCGCCTTGCCGGCGGCGATCGCCGCCAATGCCGAGGGCAAGGGCCTGATCTGCCCGTTCGCGTGCGGGCCGGAAGCGGCCTGGGCGGGCAAGGAATTCGACATTCTGGCGCCGCGCAGCCTGATCGCCATCGCCAACCATTTCCGCGGCACGCAGGTGCTGTCGCGGCCGGAAGCCGGCATCCATGCCGCCGCTCTGGATTTGCCTGACCTCGCCGACATCAAGGGCCAGGAGACCGCCAAGCGGGCGCTGGAAGTGGCCGCCGCCGGTGGGCATAATCTGCTCATGATCGGACCCCCGGGATCCGGCAAATCGATGCTGGCGCAGCGGCTGCCGTCGATCCTGCCGCCGCTGGCGCCGAAGGAGCTTCTGGAAGTCTCGATGATCGCCTCGGTGGCGGGAGAGCTCGGCGAAGGTAAGCTGACCGACCGGCGGCCGTTCCGCGCGCCGCACCACTCGGCCTCGATGGCGGCGATGGTCGGCGGCGGTATCCGCGCGCGGAACGGCCGCCGGTCGGTCAGCTTACCTT
>NZ_RZTC01000206.1:0-4979 GCF_004023165.1 Mesorhizobium sp. M7A.F.Ca.MR.176.00.0.0
AAGCGGCAGATATTGGGAGGCTACATTCATGCGGTGCGGCTCTCAGGTCTAGTTTGCTTTTGCGCATAGGACCGCAATTGTCGTGCCAACTGGGAAAATCGTTTCGGGCAATGCGATCGCTCCGATAGCGTTGCGTCTCCTGTCTGACATTGTTGGGAAGTCGACACGCGCCCGTCGCAATGCGGTCGACCTTCCGCGCGAGTTGGGTGACCCGTGAAGGCGGCCGACCAGGACGATGTTGCGCTGATCGGCGACGAAGGCGCGGCCGGGCGAGATCGCGCATCAGGGGGTGACCGGCGTGTCGGCGAAGTGGAAGTCGTCGATGTCCTTGGCCAGCGGCAACTTGGCGACAGCGAACTGGTATTTGATGGAGCGGGCCTGCTTCTCCGATATCTCGGCCTGCAAGAGATCACCGACAATCCTGGGCGGCTCGTGCCGTCGCTTGATGGCGACGCGCCCATGATCTCGTCATAGGCTCTGCGCATTCCGTAGAGCTTCAGCGCTCCCATCAGTTCCAGTACCTCGGTGCGTTCCATGGCTGTTTGTCCTCCTGAGACTGTCATAGCGGGTGCAGTCGGCGACCGCTCGTGAGCTAGCTTCAGCGCTTGGGGAATGGAAAGGATCGTGCCCGGCGCCGGATCGCGGCTGCGGGCCAGGATGTTGAGGATCACCGGCGCCGACGATGCACCGTGCTCGATGGCTTCCTGACAGGCGGCCTCGACCGCGCTCAATCCGTCGGTCAGCACCCAGGTGAGGATCAACACCATCTGCCGGTCGGCGTCATCAACCGCCTTGAGCTGCGCCGCACCTTCTCCATTGCCGACCGCACGACCCAGCCAAGGAACGGCGCGCGCCGTGTGCCAGGGATCGTAGACGACCTCGTTGCGGCCAAAGGAGCGAACGTGTTCTCCCACGACCACGCCATCCTCTGGCGGATGCGATCCGATCGACATAAGCATGGATCTCGATGGGCCGACCGACGGCACTCGACAGCACCGAGTATTTGTTGTTGTCGAAGCGCACCGTGCAGGTCTTCGACAGCGACGGGGGAATGCAATGGAAGCCGTCGAAGCGACCGGCAGCCGCTCCCGCTGCGGCTTGGCCGCATTCGCCGACAGCAGCCGGTCCCGCGTCTCACGCCGAGCTCCCATGCGGGGATAGGGCTGGTGCTTGCGCTCGTAGCGGAACTGCGTCTCCTCAGAACGCAGGACCTTGCGCACCACCTTGCGCGACATCTTCAGCTCACGGCAGATCGCTTTGATCGACTTCCCCTGGACCAGCGACAGCCGACGTATCTTTGCAATCGTCTCTAAAACCAACATCCAAAACACAAATGCCTCCGATCAAGCCGGAGGCATCTTGATGACCCCATCGTTAAGGGGTCCCGTTTGGACGAAAATCGCCCTTTAAACAGGGTCCCCATTCCACGAAAAATCAATGCACTACCTTCCAAAGCTGCGAGAGATCGCCACCGACCGCTTTGAAGGGGCTTTCGGCGGTCTCGTCAGCGAGGTTGTTGCATGAAGAAACATCAATCCACAGCATTGGGCCGAAGCATGCCACGGGCTCATGCCGCGGGAGAGCGGGAAGATATCCTTGAAAGAAGCGGTCTCCGACATCAATACCGAGAGGATGGGCAGCTTTCTCACATCACTTGAGGTCGAGCGTGGCAGTTGCGACCCGCAATGCAAGGCTGGCGGCGATGCATGCCTTTGCGCGGTTCCTGATTTCGGAGCACCCCGAATATATGGATACGCTGCAACTGGTGGTGACACTTCCCTTCAAGAGGGCGCGTGGGTGGCACCTGTCGAATATCTCGATGAGCCCGGAAATCAAGAGCGTCCTGGCGCGTATCGACCGCCGCACGCCTTCTGGACAGCGGGATTACGCTCTGTTTTCGCTGATGTTCAATACGGATGCCCGAGTTCAGGGATCCTGAATCTTCGATTGTGACCTTCGTCTGGTATCGCCCTGTCCCGCCGAGCAAAGCAACGACCGCCCCACACTGCTCACCCGGTTCGGTGTTCGATACTTGCTGCGCACACATGGCTGCGGGCGAAGGAACCACCCTGGCGGAAAAAAGCATCCATCATCGCCCTTTGCGGGACACGACGGCATCCACCTCGTCAAGGCGGGTGTTGACATCGCCACCATCAGTCGATGGCCAGGCCACTCGGGCTGAACTAACGATGCGCTACGCCCAGGCCGGTATCGATATGAAGCGGCAAGCGCTCGAACAAGTCTTCCCCGACGTGATGTCATCGGCAAAAGATCAGACGATCATCGCTTTGATGGCTGGATGTTTGGCTGGCTGCACCGCTTGTAGACGCTCAGTTATGTGGAGTTGTATCGCGGGAAGTCGCGCGTCTTGGGCTTTTGCGGTGTCAGCTCCACATCTCTCCGCAGTGCACGTTGTCACTGTTGAAGAGCCGTTTGTTCAATCTTCGTCCTGCCGGCAAGGGTTGTCGATATTGTGGGCGTCTTGCGCTTGCCGAGCTTGTCCGAAATCCAGCGCCGGATCAGGCGTGAACACTGTTGCGTAGTTCGTCAGCCAGAGCGCGGAGAACGTCGGCGCTTCCTTCCAGCGCCGTAAAAGCGTAGGGATTGAGGAACTGTCGGCCCCAGAACAGATTGCGATCTGTGCCGGATAGCGTAGCTTCCTCGCTGACACGCGGCCAATTCTCCGCAATGCATCGGAGCTGGCCTTCAACAATCGCAAGAGCTTCCGGCGCGCTGAGCAGGAAGTGATGCGCCGCTTCAAGGCAGGACGCTATCCGGCTCATGCGGTTATTGCCGCTGATGAGCATGGCCTGGCTGGCCTCCTGGCCACTGCGGGCCTGCGGACAAATATCGTACGCAGGCGTGAGGGTGAGCTTAGCGCCGTCCCAGAATGCCGCATGGTTGCGGGCATGATCGTCGGTGTTGCCGCAAAGTATGTTGAAGACAATGCGGCTGAACAACTCGCGCAGAGTTTCCGACGGCGCGGTGAATCGGTGGCGAATGATCTCCGCCAAATCCTGGTAGCTGGCGTAACGCGCCATCATCTCATCGAGCGCGAGCATCGTCAGCGCTGAGACCATGGATTTGCGTTGCCAGCCGCCCGTGACCTTGATCCGGTCGAATCGCTCGACGAGCAACACGTCGTTGCCTGCGGCGCGAACGAGCGAGACGGATGCCGCTCTGATGCCGCACAAGGCGGCAAGCCGCATGGCTATGAATTCTCCTTTGACGACGCTGTAAAGGTCGGCAGACGAGGAAAATTTCGCGACATGCTTGACGGCGTCATCCTCGATCAGCGCCTTTGGCCTTGCGCCGCCGATCGAGCTGCCGTGATGCAGCGCCTGATCTAATTCGGGGGTGAGCGGAATACCTTTCTCTACCCGCTCCGCCGATTGGACAAGCTCTTCGAGAGTGGCATTGGCCAGTGCGCGCGGCTCGTAATGCGTGGGCGAAAACTGAAAATCGAGCGCGCCGATGCGGTCCGAGCCTGATTCCAGCAAGAACGTCAGTTCTGAAATATCGAGCCGCGCGATTTCATCGCCCTTCACACCGAATTTGCGGTTTAGGATAACCCGTCGTCCCCAGGCATCAGGGGCAGCATCGCGGATGCATCCCGGCATGGTTAGGCCAGGAAGCAAAGGCAATTCGCCTGCCTTCAGGGGCAGTTCCGGGAGATAAAGCGGGATCGCGCTGCCCAGTTCACGAAAGCTCCTGCCATAGTTGAAGCTGACGAGTCCGTCATGGGCATATAGCCGCCCGGCGACAACCGGCGCGGTCTCGCCCGGCAGCCAGACCCAGACATAGGCTTCGTCGTACTTGGGGACCTTAGAACTCATCGACGATCTGCTTGCCGGCCTTGTAGACGTGCTTCGGCAGCAGCGCGATGCGATCGTCCATGCGGCCTGTGAGGGCTGTGATGCCATTGCCGTCGGCATCGAACAGCTTCACACCGACAATGGCAGCAGCTTCGAACATCAGTCCGATTTCGACTTTGGGATCGCCCTTCTCGATGCGCTGCAGGGTGCTGCGTGAAACACCGATTCTCTCGGCTAACTCCTGTGCGGTTAACCGGTGCTGCATCCGGCCAAGCCGGATGGTCTTACCGAAAAGGCCAAGCGCTTCCATCGCGTAGCGCGAATAGGTGCGTTTATACGTTGCCTTCATTCGGGTCTCTGTGACCTATGCATGATCCATATCGCCTTCTTTCGACCTTTATATAGGTAATGTCACAGAGCGACTCCCAAAGTCAAGACTCCGTATCGCAAGCGTTACCCATCCGAACGAGGAAGGCGGATATTGCCTACGGCTCCTGCACAACCGGCCAGCTCTGCGCGTCTCGGGCGAGGCGGAGATCTGGCGCTGGATCGCGGACAGCCTTGAGACGCCTCGCATGAGTCATTCATGGGCGGTCCCTGGTGCGAGGCCGCGGCGCTCGACTGCTGGCCGACATTCTCGGTGGCGGGACCCGCAGCCGGCTACACCAGCACTTTTCGACCGCATACGCGCCCAGCTTCTCTCCGAAATCATTGCCAATGAGCGCGAACCTCATGCGATCGCCGAGCTGGCCTGGCGGCGCGGAATCTACGGCACGCATCCGTATTCGAGACCGCCCAAGGGAGCCTGACTAGCGTAACGCCCTCCGATCTAAGCGCCTTCCACAAAGCCGCTTTCGCAAGCGACGGGCTGCATGTGGCGGTCGTAGGCGACATAGATGCCAAGCCCTGAGAGTAAGGCTCTACCAGCTGTTCGGCGATTTGCCTCAGAAACTGGCGCTTGCCGGCGCGAACCAGTGGTATCGCGAGGGCGAGCACGCCGAGCGCTTTTCCTCCGCCCTCCACTGACCACAGACCCGCACGCAACGAAGCCGCGCTCGATCTTATCGTGGCGTGGTTAGGTGCAATGTTTGCTCTCGCCCATCAGGCCTGCTTTCCCGATGGCGTGGTCAACCTGATCTATGCGTCCGAAGGTGATCGCGTGGG
>NZ_RZTC01000207.1:0-4724 GCF_004023165.1 Mesorhizobium sp. M7A.F.Ca.MR.176.00.0.0
GAGGTAGCCAAGCGGATACTGGATGATGGCGCCGCCAAAGATGCCGACGCTGACGAAGGTGACGACATCGGCGACCGACATGCCGATCTGCTCGGCATAGACCGGCGACAAGGTGCGAAAGGCGCTGTTGGTGACGCCGACGGCGATGCAGCCGAAGCAGCCCAGCGGCGAAATCCGCCAGACGCGCGCCAGGTCGAGCTTGACCTCTTCGGGTGGTGCCGGGTTGGAGCGGTCGCCGAGCGACACCGGCACCAGCGACAAGGTGATCATCATCGACATGATGGCGAAGATGGCGAAACCGCCGGCGCCGAAGACCGGGATCAGGAACTGGGCTGATGTCACCGAACCGATGTCGACCATCCGGTAGATCGCCAGCACGCGTGCCCGGTCGTGATTGCCGACGCCGGAATTCAGCCAGCTTTCGACGATGGTGAACAGCCCGGCGAAGCAGAAGCCGCCAGCAAGGCGCACCGCGCACCACATCACCGGATCGATGACCAGCACCAGGAGCAAGGTGCCGACCGAGGCGATTGCCGCCAGCGCCGAAAATGCCCTGATATGGCCGACCGCCTTCATGATGCGGGTGATGGCCAGGCAGCCGAGCAGGAAGCCGGCGAAGTAGAAGGTGCCCATCAGGCCGATGTCGGAAGCCGAAAACCCTTCCTGCGCGCCGCGCAGCGCGATCAGCGTGCTCTGCAGCCCATTGCCGCCGAGCAAGATGCCGGCGGCGAGAAGAAGCGGGATCATCGGGCGGATGGAGGACATGAAGAGGCGATCACGTGTCGGTGATCCCTTCTTGGACCATCGCCCTGGCCAACGCCAGCAGCAATTCCCTGCGCCAACAGGGATGATCGCTGTATTCGCCTGGATTCGTTTCCCCCGTTTTGCTTGGTCAGCGCTCAGGGCTGCCTTCGACGTGACTGCCGATCGTCGGGCCGCAGGCCAAGCCGCTCGGCTGCTCCCGTTGCGACGCCTATTCCTGCGAGGACTGCCATCAGCCCGACAATCAGGTTCGCGCTCACTTGTTCGCCCAGGAAGACAACACCGAAGATCGATGCCGTCACCGGATTCACCGCAACGGAGACGGCAACCAGTGTCGGCGGCGCGCGCTCGAGCGCGAATGCCCAAAGGAAGAAAATGAAGGCGCCGCAAATTATGGCCAGATAAGCGCTCGCGATCCACTGAGGTGCACTGAGAGTGGCAAGTCGCGCGAAGCCTCCGCTCGAAACCACCAGGACCGATAGGCAGACCGCGCCCACGCCCATGCCAAACGCCACGAACGGGATTGGCGCGGTGCGGGATAGAAATGGTCTCGACCAGACGTTGTAGAGCGCCATGCAGAAAGCGGCCGCGACCATGAGAAGATCTCCGCGCCAGGCATCTGGGGGAGCAGTCGTCAGGCTCGTGCCGACCGCTACGGCCACTCCTGCCATTGCGATCAGGACACCGACGATCTTGCGGATGGTCGGCGGCTCGATCTTCATAACGGCCGCGGCAAGCATGGTGAGCAGGGGCAGTGTCGAAAGCGCGAGCGCACCTCGCGCGGCCGTCGTGTAGACAAGGGCGCCATTGAAGAGCACCGGAAACAGCCCGAAGAACAGAAGACCCAATGCACCGGTGCCGAGCCAGTCGCTCTTCGGCGGCCAAATGTCCCGCCGCCAAAGGGCTACGGCGGCCAAAACCAGAAAGCCGCCGCCGAACCGGACCGCACCGATAGCGAGAGGATCGAGCGTGCCCGCGAGATATCGCGTTGCGCCAACGGCGGTGCCCCCAAAAGCGCTGGAGAGAATCGCGGCGAGCACTCCTGTGATTTCCATGGTTCCCGACCTTGCTGGCTCGGAACCGGGAATATCGGGAAGGCGGGCCATAAGGAATCGAATAATGAGCATCCCGAATCTGGATCCGGACCTTCTGGGGGCCTTCGTCGTCGTTGCCGAGCGCCTCTCGTTCACGCGAGCCGCCGAGCAGCTCAATAGAACGCAGGCGGCCGTCAGCTTGCAGGTGAAACGTCTTGAGGAGCGCATCGAGACCATCTTGTTCGCGCGCTCGACAGCCCGCGTTGAACTCACCGCCGCCGGGGAGGGCTTTCTGATCGATGCCCGCCGCATACTTGCTCTCAATGAGCAGGCGATTGCGCGTGTTTCCGGTCAGCAGGTGGCCGGACAGGTTCGCATCGGGGTCATGGAAGGTTATGGCACCAAGATCCTGCCGCGCCTCCTTGCCGGCATCGCCGAGCGATTTCCGTTGGTGCAGGTCGAAATGGAGATTGGTCTCACCACCCGGCTCCTGAAACGGCTTGGGTCGTCGTTCGACGCCGTCATCGCCATGCACCCGGAAGGCACAACCGAGGGGGATTTGATATGCCGCGAAAGGGCGATTTGGGCGGCGGCGGCGACGCGGGCCGTCGAGGAACTCGATCCGCTGCCCGTCGCTCTGTCGAGCCCCGATTGCCTGTTTCGTTCCTGGGCCATTGAGGCGCTCAACAAGGCAGGCCGGCCATGGCGGTTGGCCTATGTCAGCCCGAGCCTCTCAGCCACGGAGGCAATTGTCGAACAGGGCCTGGCGGTCACCGTGGTTAAAGGCAGCATGCTTGCGCCAGGCCTGCGAGATGTCCATCCCGGCCGGCATGTACCGCCGCTGCCGGGGGCGGAGATTCGCCTTCATCGTGCCGCAACGTCGTCCGCCAGCGCTGCATTGGTCGTCGATCACCTTGCTCAGCGTCTTCGCCTATCGGCACTGGGCTCATAGGTCGCCTGGGAAAGCGGGGCCGAGATATCAACCCGGGCTGTTGCCTTGACAAATCCGGCCTCCCATGCGCTTTTCGCGCAAATTTTCAGGCCGGATGCTTCGGCCTGCAACCCAGCACCCCGGACCTTACCAATGACAATGCACCGTTACCGCAGCCATACCTGTGCCCAGTTGAGGAAGAGCGACGTCGGCTCGACCGTTCGCCTGTCGGGCTGGGTGCATCGCGTGCGCGATCATGGCGGCCTTCTCTTCATCGACCTGCGCGACAATTATGGCCTGACCCAGATCGTCGCTGATCCGGATTCTCCTGCCTTCAAGGTCGCCGAAACCGTGCGCGGCGAGTGGGTCATTCGGGTCGACGGCGAGGTCAAGGCGCGTTTGCCCGAGACCGCCAACGCCAATTTGCCGACCGGCGAGATCGAGATCTTCGCCCGCGAGATCGAGGTGCTGTCGGCCGCCAAGGAATTGCCGCTGCCGGTGTTCGGCGAGCCTGACTATCCCGAGGATATCAGGCTGAAATACCGCTTCCTCGATCTGCGCCGCGAGACGCTGCACAAGAACATCATTGCGCGTACAAAAATCATCGCGGAAATGCGCAAGCGCATGGGCGAGGTCGGCTTCACCGAATTCTCGACGCCGATCCTCACCGCGTCGTCGCCCGAGGGCGCGCGCGACTTCCTGGTGCCGTCGCGCATCCATCCCGGCACCTTCTACGCGCTGCCGCAGGCGCCGCAGCAGTACAAGCAGCTGATCATGGTGTCGGGCTTCGACCGCTACTTCCAGATCGCGCCCTGCTTCCGCGACGAGGACCCGCGCGCCGATCGTCTCCCTGGTGAGTTCTACCAGCTCGACCTTGAAATGAGCTTCGTCGAGCAGGACGACGTGCTTTCGACCATGGAACCTGTCATGCGCGGGGTCTTCGAGACCTTCGCCAACGGCAAGCCGGTGACGCAGAATTTCCAGCGCATCCCCTATGATGTGGCCATGCGCAAATACGGTTCCGACAAGCCGGACCTGCGCAACCCGATCGAAATGCAGGCCGTTTCCGACCATTTTCGCGATTCCGGCTTCAAGGTGTTCGCCAACATCCTGGCCAACGATCCGAAGGCCGAGGTGTGGGGCATTCCGGCAAAGACCGGCGGCAGCCGCGCCTTCTGCGACCGCATGAATTCCTGGGCGCAGGGCGAGGGCCAGCCGGGGCTGGGTTATATCTTCTGGCGCAAGGAGGGTGACAAGCTCGAAGGCGCCGGCCCACTCGCCAAGAACATCGGCGAGGAGCGCACAGAGGCGATCCGCCTTCAACTCGGCCTTGCCGACGGCGATGCGGCCTTTTTTGTCGCCGGGGATCCGAAGAAGTTCGTCTCCTTCGCGGGGGCTGCGCGCACCCGTGCCGGCGAGGAGCTGAACCTTGTCGACCGCGAGCGTTTCGAACTGTGCTGGATCGTCGACTTCCCGTTCTTCGAGTGGAACGAGGAAGAGAAGAAGATCGACTTCGCCCACAACCCGTTCTCGATGCCGCAAGGTGGCATCGATGCGCTGAATGGCGAGGACCTGCTCGGCATCAAGGCGTTCCAGTACGATATGGTCTGCAACGGCTTCGAGATCGCCAGCGGCGGTATCCGCAACCATCTGCCCGAAACCATGGTCAAGGCATTCGAGACGGTCGGGCTGGATCGCGCCACGGTCGAGGAGCGCTTTGGCGGCCTCTACCGCGCCTTCCAGTATGGCGCGCCGCCGCATGGCGGCATGGCCGCCGGTGTCGACCGCGTCGTCATGCTGCTGCTCGGCGCCAAGAACCTGCGTGAGATCACCATGTTCCCGATGAACCAGCAGGCCTACGATCTGTTGATGAACGCACCGTCGGAAGCGAGCCCGCAGCAGCTTCGCGACCTGGCGCTGCGCGTTGCCGTGCCCAAGAAGGACTGACGGCGGCGTTGCAACTGCCCTTTCTCCCCGTCTCTATACGGGGAGAAATG
>NZ_RZTC01000208.1:0-4678 GCF_004023165.1 Mesorhizobium sp. M7A.F.Ca.MR.176.00.0.0
TGGTCTTGCGCATATTGTCATGCGGGACGAGGTCGTAGGAGCCCTGTTCGAACAGTTTCAGGACCTGATCATCCGACATCGCCTTTACCGCAGGCGCAGGAGCGCCAGCAGGAGCCTTGGCGGCAGGCGCCGCCTGGGCACCTCCACCGGCAATCGCCGCGTCGACATCCGACTTCACCACCCGGCCATGTGGGCCGGTGCCAGTCACGGCAGACACATCGACACCGGCCTCCTTCGCGATGCGGCGTGCAAGCGGCGACGCGAAGGTGCGCTCGCCAGCCGCATGGCCGTTGGCAACCGGAGCCGCATCTGCCTTGGATGCGGTCGCGACCGGTTCGGCCTTGGGTGTCTCAGCCTTCGGTGCGTCAGCCTTGGGAGCCTCCGCTTTCGGCGTCTCGGCTTTGGCTGGTGCGGCAGTATCGCCGCTTTTCGCGGCAGCGCCCGCATCCTCGCCCTCTCCGGCGAGCACGGCGATCAGCGCATTGACCTTGACGCCTTCGGTGCCGGCGGGAACGACGAGCTTGGCAACCGTGCCCTCATCGACAGCCTCGACTTCCATCGTCGCCTTGTCGGTCTCGATCTCGGCAATCACATCGCCCGGCGAAACCTTGTCGCCTTCCTTGACGAGCCACTTGGACAGATTGCCCTCTTCCATCGTGGGCGACAGGGCCGGCATGGTGATGTTGATTGGCATTTTGTCCTCCCGCCCGGTTCAGCGATACGTGACGGCTTTGACCGCCTCGATGACTTCGCCGACATTCGGCAACGCCAGCTTCTCGAGGTTCGCCGCATAAGGCATCGGCACATCCTTGCCGGCGATGGTGATGACCGGCGCGTCAAGAAAATCGAAGGCGCGCTGCGACACCTGGTTGGCGATATGGTCGCCGACCGAGTTCTGCGGATAACCTTCCTCCACCACCACCAGGCGGTTGGTCTTCTTGACCGAGGCGATGATGGTGTCGAGATCGAGCGGCCGGATCGTGCGCAAGTCGATGATCTCGGCATCGATGCCAAGGCCACGCAGTTCCGCTTCAGCCTTGACCGCATAGGTCATGCCGATGCCGAAGGAGACGATGGTGACATCCTTGCCTGATTTATGGATGCGCGCCTTGCCGATCGGCAGCACGAAATCGTCCAGCTTCGGCACGTCGAAGGACTGACCGTAGAGGATTTCATTCTCGAGGAAGATGATCGGGTTCGGATCGCGGATCGCTGCCTTCAACAAGCCCTTGGCGTCAGCGGCGGTGTAGGGCATCACCACTTTCAGGCCCGGAATGTGGCTGTACCAGGCGGCATAGCACTGCGAGTGCTGAGCGGCGACGCGTGCGGCGGCGCCGTTCGGTCCACGGAACACGATCGGCGCGCCCATCTGGCCGCCCGACATATAGAGGGTCTTGGCGGCCGAGTTGATGATCTGGTCGATCGCCTGCATGGCGAAGTTGAAGGTCATGAACTCGACGATCGGCTTCAGGCCGGCCATCGCCGCACCCACGCCAACGCCGGCAAAGCCATGCTCGGTGATCGGCGTGTCGACGACGCGCCGCGGCCCGAATTCCTGCAGCAGGCCTTGCGTGATCTTGTAGGCGCCCTGGTATTCGGCAACCTCCTCGCCCATGACGAAGACATCGCCGTCGCGGCGCATTTCCTCGGCCATCGCATCGCGCAGCGCTTCGCGCACCGTGGTCGAGACCATTTCCGTGCCGGCCGGAATGTCCGGATCGGCGGCGATTTCCGTCTTCGGAGCAGCAGCCACCGGCGCAGCCGGCTTTGCGGCCTCCGCCTTATCCTCTGCGGCCGCCGGAGCCTCTGCCTTTGCAGGCGCTTCCGCCTTGGCGGGCGCCGCGGCCTTGCCGATATCCCCGGCACTTTCGCCGTCCTGTAGCAGCACGGCGATCGGTGTGTTGACCTTGACGCCTTCGGTACCGGCGGCGATCAGGATCTTGCCCAGCGTGCCTTCGTCAACGGCTTCGACTTCCATCGTCGCCTTGTCGGTCTCGATCTCGGCGATGACGTCGCCGGCGACGACTTTGTCGCCCTCGTTCTTCAACCACTTCGAAAGATTGCCCTCTTCCATGGTCGGCGAGAGAGCGGGCATGAGAATTTCGATCGGCATGTCCTTGCCCTCCCGTTACAATACGATATCGGTCCAGAGCTCGGACGGATCCGGCTCCGCGTCGTTCTGGGCAAATTCGGCGGCATCCGCGACAATGTCGCGGACCTCCTTGTCGATGGTCTTGAGCTCGTCCTCGGTCGCCCACTTCTTTTCCATCAGCCGTGCCTTGACCTGCTCGATCGGGTCATGGTCCGAGCGCATCTTCTGCACTTCTTCCTTCGAGCGGTATTTGGCCGGGTCGGACATCGAGTGACCGCGATAGCGGTAGGTCTGCATTTCGAGAATGATCGGCCCATTGCCGGCGCGGCACCATTCGGTCGCCTGGTCGCCGGCGGCCTTGACGGCGCGGACATCCATGCCGTCGACCTGGATGCCGGGAATCTTGAACGAGGCGCCACGGTGCGAAAAATTGGTTTCCGCCGAAGAGCGCGACACCGAGGTGCCCATGGCATAGCGGTTGTTCTCGATGATGTAGATCACCGGCAGCTTCCACAGCGAGGCCATGTTGAAGCTTTCATAGACCTGGCCCTGGTTGGCCGCGCCATCGCCGAAATAGGTCAGCGAAACATTGTTGTTGTCGCGGTAGCGGTTGGCGAAGGCCAAGCCCGTGCCGAGCGACACCTGCGCGCCGACGATGCCGTGGCCGCCGTAAAAGTGCTTTTCCTTGGAGAACATGTGCATGGAGCCGCCCTTGCCCCGGGACAGGCCGCCCCGACGCCCGGTCAACTCGGCCATGACGCCGCGCGGCGACAGTTCCATCGCCAGCATGTGGCCGTGGTCGCGATAGGCGGTGATCATCTGATCGCCATCGATCAGTGCCATCTTCATGCCGGTGACGACCGCTTCCTGGCCGATATAGAGGTGGCAGAAGCCGCCGATGAAACCCATGCCGTAAAGCTGGCCGGCCTTTTCCTCGAAACGACGGATGAGCAGCATGTGCCGGTAAGCGGCAAGCTCTTCGTCCTTGGTGAATTCGGCAGGCTTGGGGGCCGAAAGCCCCGATTTGCCGTCGGATTTGGATTTGGCAGGCGCTTTTCTGGCGGCGGTGGCCATGCATCACTCCCTGTTGGCGTCTCTTTGTGGACATTAGAGCAGATGAAATCTGCTCTGGGGAGATCAGCTCTTCCCCACCGATTTAAGGGAGGCTAACACGCGTCAAAGCGTTGCGCCATGCCGAATTTGCATAGCTGGCATGCGCCTAAGCGATTAAAATCATTGAAAATATTGATGATTAACTTGAAATCAGTTATTTCGACGAGGTCGGCAACATAATGGTGATTTCGTCAGCCTGGGACAGATTGAGCGCCTTGCGTGCCTGCTCATCGAGCATGTCCTTTTCGAGCGTGCCTTCATGCATCAACCGAACGCGGCGCTCGAGTTCCATGCGGCGCGCCTTGATCACATCGAGCTGGCCTTGCAGCGCCACCGTCTGGGCTTCCAGCTGATATTTCGAATAGATGCCGAATTCGCCGTGATAGGCGTGAAAGCCGAAATAGGCCAGGAACGCCACGCAAAGCGAGGGAATGATCAGTCGGCCGGTGTTTCTCTGCTTGTGCTGACGCGTCCACATGATCCAAATCCTCGCGGCCGCGAACTCAGGCGGCTCACGATCTTTTTCGCCCGATTGTGCTTAACGGACGGTTACGGGTGTCCTGTTGGGCGGCGTCGAAACAAAAAAGGGCGGGAATGCTCCCGCCCTTTTGTCCGGTATCGATGAGCCGGTGTTTCTGGATCAGCCCTTGACCACCGACTTGCCGGCATAGCTTGCCTGCTTGCCGAGTTCTTCCTCGATGCGGATCAGCTGGTTGTACTTGGCCATGCGGTCGGAGCGCGACAGCGAGCCTGTCTTGATCTGTCCGCAATTGGTGGCAACCGCGAGATCGGCGATGGTCGAATCCTCGGTTTCGCCCGAGCGGTGCGACATGACGGCAGTGTAGCCGGCCTTGTGCGCGGTCTCTACGGCGTCGAGCGTTTCCGTCAGCGAGCCGATCTGGTTGACCTTGACGAGGATCGAATTGGCAACGCCCATGCGGATGCCGTCGCGCAGCCGCGCCGTATTGGTGACGAACAGGTCGTCGCCGACTAGCTGCGTCTTCTTGCCGATCAGGCCGGTCAGGTACTTCCAGCCTTCCCAGTCGTCCTCGGCCAAGCCGTCCTCGATCGAGATGATCGGATAGTCGGCGGCAAGCTTGGCCAGGTATTTGGCCTGGGCCCTGGGATCGCGCGTCTTCTTCTCGCCCTCATAGACGTAGTTGCCGTCCTTGAAGAACTCGGTCGCGGCGCAATCGAGGCCCAGCGCGATCTCGTCGCCCGGCTTGAAGCCGGCCTGCTCGATCGATTCCATGATGAAATCGAGCGCCACAGGCGCGCTTTTCAGGTTCGGGGCAAAGCCGCCCTCGTCGCCGACATTGGTGTTGTGGCCGGCGTCCTTCAGTTTCTTGCGCAGCGTATGGAAGATTTCCGAACCCCAGCGGACACCTTCGCGCAGCGTCGGCGCGCCGATCGGCAGGATCATGAATTCCTGGAAATCGATCGGGTTGTCGGCATGCGCGCCGCCATTGATGA
>NZ_RZTC01000209.1:0-4658 GCF_004023165.1 Mesorhizobium sp. M7A.F.Ca.MR.176.00.0.0
GGACAAGCCGCCAACGCAGACCGCAATGGCGGAGCCGCACGCCATGTAGAGGGTTGCCTCGGAGGCTCCGGGCACCATTGTCGGCAGCAGATATATGGCAAGGCCAAACCCACTCGTAAGCAGGGTCGTGAAGGCTTGCGGCTTGCACGCGGCCGATCATCGTGGTGTCCACGACTGTCAGAAGATGGCCATTGGCTGCCGCTCGGGCCACGTTCCAGAGCATGCCGGCCACGCAATAAAGAACCACGGCGACTGCCGGACTTGTAGCCAGGGAGAACAGAATCAGGGAGGCGCCCGCCGCAATCAGGATTGTGGGCGTAAGGTTTCGGAGGCGTTCGGCAATTGATGGAATGCCGACAACCGCCAATGCGACCATCCCAGCGACAGCGGCTGTCATCTCGAGCAGTCCGAACAGTTCGCTGTCTCCGCTGAGTGATCGGGTCACAAAACCTGGAAGGAGCAGATTGGTGATCTGGATCACGGCAAAGGCCAGGCCGACAGTTACCGCCGCCGAGAGGCTGTATGGATTGTTGAGCAAATAGCTCAGGGCCTGCCTCGAAGCGGGAATGAGGCTGAGCCGCTGCGACGATTGAACATTGCCGGCATGCGACGTGATCATCTTCAGCATGGGAAGACAGGCCAGCGCCACCAGTGCGAACAACAGGGCAGACATGGGACTGCCGAGCCTGTCGATGGCAAGTCCGGCAGCACCTGTTCCGATCGCTATGCCAGCCTGGTTAAAGAGGGAGAGCCGAAGGGCGAATCCCATGCGCTGGGCTTCTGGGACAATCGCCTGCAAAATGCCACTCAGCGATCCCGCCAAAAGCGCGAACCCGAAGGCTCCCAATACGCCGGAAACGATGAGAAGCACTGGCGACAGAGATTCTGCGACAATTCCGGTGGCAGCGAGAAGGAACAGCCCCAAGGCCCTGATCATCTGCCCTGCCACCGTGACGGTCCGCCGATCGTGCCGATCGACCAGATGACCCGCGACCGGCGCAAGCAACAGACCCGCCACACTGGATGAAAGCAGCACCAGTCCCACCAGCCGAGAGCCGCCACCATGGAAAGCTATCCAGGCAGGCAGAACGATTCCGACACCCACGATAAAGAAAGAAGCGGACGAAAATGCAATGAATAGCGGTCGTTCAAAAGCTCTCACGCGGTATCCAGCCTGATCAACATTGCTGCGCCCGGCACCCGATTCGGTAGCAGGCCCCCTGGGCCTAAAAGCAATAAATGAGAAAAAGCAGGCAGACCACCTGATGCGGCCGTGCCAACCGCGGTCAGTCACGAATGTTGGTCCTGCTCCGGTCCTCGTTCCGCGAAACGGCTTCGCCGTCCTCCACTAACGTTGCGGCCCTCAAGCGACGTGTCCCTTCCTTCCGATTGCTCTTCTGCGGGTTCGCGGGCCTGCGGTCCTGCGCTGTCGGACCTCGTGACGGCCGCGATTGGCGCGGCCTCGAATGGAGGTCCGGAAAATGGACAGGAAGAGCAACAAATCCCGCGTCGATATCTACGCGAAGATCACCGACCGCATCGTCGCGGAGCTGGAAAAGGGCGTGCGTCCGTGGGTGAAGCCGTGGAGCGCGGCGAACACCACGGGGCGTATCACGCGCCCGCTGCGCCACAATGGACTGCCGTATCAGGGGATCAATACCCTGCTTCTCTGGTCGGAGGCGGTTTCGAGGGGTTTTGTTTCCCCGACCTGGATGACGTTCAAGCAGAGCGTCGAGCTGGGCGGTCATGTCCGCAAAGGCGAGACCGGATCGATGGTTGTCTATGCCAGCCGCATCGTGCGCACCGAAACCGATGCCTATGGCGAAGAGGTCGAGCGCGGGGTCCCGTTCCTCAAGGCCTATACGGTGTTTTGTGCCGACCAGATCGACGGCTTGCCCGCGCAGTACTACGGCAATCCCGCGCCGGTGTCCGATCCGGTGGAGCGGATCGAACATGCGGATGCCTTCTTCGCAAATACCGGGGCCGTCATCCGCCACGGTGGCGACAAGGCGTATTTCAATCCGGCTCTCGATATTGTGCAAATGCCGCCGTTCGAGAGTTTCCGCGACAGGCCCGGCTACTATGCGACCCTCGGACACGAAATGACCCATTGGGTCGGGTCGGAAAAGCGGCTTGATCGCAACCTCTCCCGTTACCACAAGGATCGCGAGTTCCGGGCCCACGAAGAGCTCGTGGCCGACCTCGGCGGCTGCTTTTTAGCAGCTGACCTCGGCATCGTGCCAGAGCTCGAGCCGCGGCCTGACCATGCCAGCTACCTGGCAAGCTGGCTCGAAATCCTCAGGAACGAGAAGCGATTCATCTTTGCCGCGGCGGCCCATGCCCAGCGTGCGGTCAACTATCTGCATGATCTCCAACCGAATGCGACACAGATCACGGAGGCTGCGTGATGTTGCATTCTCCAATCGTTGCCGGGGGTGGCGTGGAGCCATCCCCCATCCGCCTTCGTGTGCTCAGCCTCGGGGCAGGGGTCCAGTCCACCACGCTCGCGCTGATGGCCGCCCATGGGCATTTCGGCCCGTTGGATTGTGCGATCTTCGCCGATACCGGCTGGGAGCCTGCCGCAGTCTACGAGCATCTTCGCTGGCTGATGTCGCCGGACGTCCTGCCGTTCCCGGTGCATATCGTGTCGGCCCGCAATCTTCGGGAGAGCCTGATTGCTGCTGGCAACGGCAAGAGATGGGCGTCGATCCCGGCTTTCACCCGCACCGTCGACCGCCGCGGCAATGTCTCGATCGGCATGATACGGCGACAATGCACCACCACCAGCAAGATCGAACCGATCCGCCGCAAGGTGCGGGAACTGGCTGGTCTCACGCGCAAACGCTCCCCGACATATCCCGTCGTTCACCAGTGGCTGGGCATCTCGATGGACGAGGTGGTGCGCATGAAGCCGAGCCGGGCAGCGTGGCAACTCAACCGCTTTCCCCTCATCGAGAGCCGCATGACCCGAAAGGACTGTCTCGCTTGGCTGAAAAGCCATGGCTATCCGAAACCGCCGAAGAGCGCGTGCATCGGCTGCCCCTTCCACAGTGACGCCATGTGGCGATCCATGCGGAACAACGACCGGGCGGCATGGGACGATGCGGTGGAGGTGGATCGGGCGATCCGCACCGGCCTGCGTGGCATACGCGGCGAGGTCTTCCTGCATCGCTCCGGCGTTCCCCTCGATGAAGCCGATTTGTCTACAGCGGCCGACCACGGCCAGCTCGACCTCTGGCCGAATGAATGCGAGGGCATGTGCGGTCTGTAATGGTCCCGCCTGGCACGCGTCGGTGGCTTCAGCACACCGGCGCCCCGTAGCCGGCCGAAGCGGCCGCCGTGGCACCGGTCAGTTCCGGTAGTAGCCCGGCGGGCCGGGTCAGATCAGCCGGCCCGTGCCGACGTCCAGCCTAGATGGGTATTTCCATGACCGTGTAGCGGCCATCCATCTTGAAGGGGCGGACGCCGGACCCGGACTTTCGCCATTCGGCCGGTCGTCCTTTGACCGGATAGGAGGCGGCGGTGGCGTCCCTTTCCGGTTGGACGGTCTGTCGTTATGCGATCGCGCCTGACGGGGAGGGGTTTTTGATGGCGCCTCACCGTGGCTACGGTTGTGGTGATCATGCCGGGTTCGCCTGTCGTCTGGCCGCGGTTTCATGGAAGGGCGCACCACCTGCGTCCTCGATGTGGCTGGTCTGACCGAAGGCCGTCTTCGCTTCGCTACGCCTCGTTCTCAAACCCGCAACAGCCGGTCGCGACTTTCTTCCCCTGACGGCTACGCCGCCATTCCGCGCGGAACAAGAAAGCCTCGCCCTGGCTGCCCTCCACTGCGTTGCGTCCCCTGCGGGGTGCGGGCCGATCGCCTCCGGTCTGTCGACCGCCATCGAGGTCGCGATGGTCGCGGCCCGAGAAACTCACGGAGACGACATCATGGCTACCATCGGCACCTTCACTTCCTCGGGCAACGGTTTTGCGGGCACGATCAAGACGCTCAACCTCAACGTCAAGGCCAAGCTGGTTCGCATCGAGAGCCCCTCCGACAAGGGCCCGCACTTCCGCATCTTCTCGGGCAATGTCGAGCTGGGTGCGGCCTGGCAGAAGGTCTCCAGGGAAACCGAGCGCGACTACCTCTCGGTCAAGCTGGACGACCCGAGCTTCCCCGCTCCGATCTACGCCACCCTGATCGAGGTGGAGGGCGAGGAAGGCCTGCAGCTGATCTGGTCTCGCCCCAACCGGGACTGATCGCCTCGACGAGGGCTCCGCCGCAAGGCGGGGCCTTCGGCCTTTCCGAGCGGGCGCCGGCAGGCAGAAGGAGCAAGAAATCTCGCCGCCTGCATCCGAGATGACCATCTGGCCCCGACGGGAGGCCTCATGACCGGCGTGGTCCTGCTGCCACGCCTCGGCCGCCGGTTGGGCTGCTAGGCGTGGGGCTGTTGGCGGCGGCGCTCATTGCGCTGGCCTTCCTGCGCGACTTCTGGCCGCTCTTTGCGGCGCGCCTGGTTCTGGGCTGCGGTGCGGGTCTCATGTTCATCGTCGCCGAAACGGCGCTGAACACTGCCGCAGCGCCAGAGCGGCGCGGCCGGATCACGGGGGTCTACACCGCTGCCAGCGCCCTTGGTTTCGTGTTCGGTCCGGCTCTGATCGCGCTGATGCCCGAC
>NZ_RZTC01000210.1:0-4617 GCF_004023165.1 Mesorhizobium sp. M7A.F.Ca.MR.176.00.0.0
CCCAACCGCTTGGCGCTGCCGCGAACCCATCATAAGGGGGAAAACTGTTACCTATGTATCCGGTTCAAACTGTTACCCATCTATCGGCTGGACACTGGCCGCGACGCCGGCATTCTTCCCGCAACGCTGGAGATTGGCGAAATCGCCGATGACAGCACCCCTCTCCCCGTCACTATACGGGGAGAGGATGCCGGCAGGCAGGTGAGGGGCGGCGCAGACGCTGGCCATCATGAACGGTCGCTGTGACGCTGTAGGATTATCCGGGTGGATCCTGGCGTCACGAGCCTGGAATCTTCGAAGACTGTTCCTCTTGCACGCCAACGATCTCCCTATATTCCCGCACTTCGCCATCGAGCCCGCGCAGCCGCCAGCTCTCCCCCTGCCTGCCCTCGACATGACAGGGCCCGATCGGCACCTTGCCGCCGCCTTCCGGCAGGTCGAGCACATAGACGGGGTTGCAGATGCCCGACAGCCGCGCCCGCAGCGCTTCAGTCAGCGCCTGTCCCTGCGCGATCGTCGTGCGCCGGTGCGCCATGCCGCGCGCGAGGTCGCCATGGTGCAGGTAGTAGGGTTTGACGCCGAGGCGGTACATCAGCTCGCGGCAGAGCTCCTCCAGCGCCTCGATGCTGTCGTTGACACCCTTGAGCAAAACGCTCTGGTTGAGCAGCACGAACCCGGCTTGCCGAAGCGTGCGGCAGGCCACCTCGGTGGCGCCGGTGATTTCACGCGCGTGATTGAAATGGGTGACGACAGTGACCATCAGCCGGCCCTGCAGCGCCGCGACGAGCCCTGATGTAATGCGCGACGGCAGCACCACCGGCACGCGCGTATGGATGCGCAGCAGCCGTACATGGGGGATCGCTTCTATGCGCGCGAAGATTTCGGCCAGCGCCTTGTCGGGCAGCGACAGCGGATCGCCGCCGGTCAGGATCACCTCGCGGATTTCGGGGTGGTCCGCGATATAGGCCAGCGCCGGCTCCAGCGCCTCATGCGTATAGCCACGACCGATCGAGGTCAGCGATTCCTTGCGGAAGCAGAACCGGCAATAGACCGCGCATTGATAGGTCGGGAACAGCAGCACCCGGTCGGCATGGCGGTGCGTCAATCGCGGCACCGGGCTGAAGTCATGGTCGGCGATCGGATCGTCGAGCTCGCCTTCCACCTCCTCCAGTTCTTGCGGAGAGGGGATGACCTGCGCCCGGATCGGATCGGCCGGGTCGTTCCAGTCGATCAGGTCGAGATAGGCTTTGGGCGCGCGCACCTTGTGGTTCACCGCCGCGGCCCGGGCGGCTGCGCGCTCGGCTGGGGACAACGGGAGGGACGCCAGGTCGCGCACGTGGCGCACGCCGGCGCGGACGTCCGCCTGCCAGGCGGTGTCGGGATCGGCGGCGCGTGCATTGTGGAGGTTGGTATCTGAAGTCATCAGGGTTCTCGGGGGGGGGCAGTTTCTGGCGGAGCTATCGGCCGGATGGCCATGCGGGTCAACCTTCTGGGGTGGTCGCCGCCATCAAATCAACCGCCTGCAAATCCGTAGGTATTTAGCCAAAATGGCACTATTCTGCGCAGTCTGGGCTTCAGGGAAAACGAATGGACTTCAGCACAGGCCATGGTTACCTGCTCATCGGCGGCCTCATCCTCGTCGGTACTGGGCTGCTCATCCTGTCGCTGATCGTCAATCTGCGCGTCGCCCACAGTGTGCGCGACGACGTGCGCCATCGCGAAAAGCTGCTGGAATACCACCGCAACATCTTCTCGCAGTTGGGCGTGATCCTGATCGGCATCGGCGTGTCGCTGTTCATCTTCTTTTTCCAGCAGAATTACCAAGACCAGCGCAGACGCGAAGCGGATCTTCAGCAGGTTCTAGCCAAGCTGGCGGCGCGCATCGCTCGCGGCGCTCCCCTCGTCGAGTCACTTGGCGAATTCGACGCGCTGCTGGATGACGGCGGGGCCTATATTAGTCCCGAACTTGGTGGAACCAACGCCGCCATCGGCGCGCAGGGAGCGGAGCTTGGCAAGCAGATCCGCGAAATCCTGCTGGTTGAGCGCGACGTCGACATCCGGGACTTCGACATCCTCAACCTGTCGCGCGATTTCGAGTCGTCGTTCGTCGTCAACGAGCTCGATCCGACGCTATGGTTCGACATCGTGCGCGACGAGAGCGAGATCAAATATGCCATCACCCAACTCACCCTCGACTACAAGGACCTGCAGGATGCGATCGGCGGCGAGCCGATCGAGGTTGCGATCGCCAATCCTGAAACGGAGCGCAAGATCAAGCACGAGGTGCTCGACATCTTCTACGATGCTGACCTCTTGCGCCAGCGCAGCAGGCGATTTCTTGGCCGCGCGTGCTGGCTTCTCAGCCACGGACGCAGCTTTGTCAGTCTTGCACCGGTCGACGCGATCGAAGCCGATGCGAGGTCACATCAGGAATGGATAGACAGGTCGAAGCCCTTGCTGGCGCAGACGAAATCGGGCAACGGCGATTGCTTCAAACTGCTCCGATACGGCCCCGCATCCTGACTCCCGGCGGCACCCTTCGATTTGGAAGTCAGTCCCCCACACGTTGCAGCGTGCCGAGATGATTGTCGTCGAGAAAACCTACGGTCATGGCCGACGCCTTGTCGTCAGCGCCGACCACAAAACTTACACCCGAGGGGCTATCCGGCGTCTCCGCGTCGGGGAAGGTCAGGAAAAGGTCACCGTCGAAATGCCTCAATGAGTAGGACCGGCCGGCGGCCGGGCCTACCCTGAGCACAAGGTGGTCTCCCGCTCCCGACACAATCGCGTCGCCGATGAAGTCGTTGGCGTACCGGCCGGCATAGACACTGCCCGGCGCGGCTGGCCGTGGCGGAGACGGCGGCGCGGCATAGGCGGCCTTGGCCGCCGCGACCGCCGGACCGAACAGGCCCGCATAGATATCATTCCACGCCTTGACCCAGTCCTTCTCGACGTTACCGTCGAAGACGAGATCGGCGAAGCTGTCGGACAATCCCTCCGGCAGGCCAGTCGGAAAGGCGTTGGCGACGATGACGATGCCCAGCTTCTCCTTTGGGAAGACTGTCACCAGGGTACGTGCGCCGACGCTGAAGGCGCCGGCGTGGCCCCAGCTCAGGCCGTGTCGGCCGAATTCGACATTCCAGCCGAGGCCGTAGAACGATGCGCCGCCGGAGACGGGGTTGTTGCCGCGCGCTATCAGCGGAACATGCGTCTGGCTTAGCGCATCGGCGGCAATCAGTGTCTTGCCTGCATAAACGCCGTTGCCGAGGATGAGGCGCACCCATTGCGAGAGGTCACGTGCCGTAGAGCTGACGCCGCCGGCAGGCGCCTGCGCATCCGGATTGCGCTCTATCCTCGCGGCCCAGGCGCCATCAACCTTGACGTGAAGCGCGGCGCGGTTGGTTTGCTTGACGAAGTCCGAATGACGGGAACTGGTCGAGGCCATGCCAAGCGGACGGTAGAGCTTCTCCTCGGCGACCTCCTCCCAGGGCTTTCCTGTCGGTGTCGCGGCTGCCACGGCACCCTCTGTCAATCCGAAATTGCTGTAGGCATACCCGGCGCGAAAGCTCGACGATGGTGGCACGAACCGCAGGCGATGCAGTATCGCGACGCGGTCGTAGCCAATGTCCTCGAGGTCGTCTCCGGCGGTGCCCGGAAGCCCGCTGCGATGCGAAAACAGGTCGCGGACGGTGAGTTGGCTTGCCGGATAAGGATCAGCCAACCGGAAGGCCGGATCGAGATCGGCGATCTTCGAATCCCAGGACACGATCCTGTCGCTAACCAACGCCGCCACGACGGTGGCGGAAACCGGTTTGGAAAGGGAGGCGATCTGGAACACCGTGTCGGCGTCGACGGTCTCTGGCTTGCCGGCCTCGCGATGCCCAAAACCCTTGAGGAAGATCACCTCGTCATCGCGCACGACGCCGATGGCGAGACCGGGTACAGCACCGTCCGCTACGGCGGCTTCGGCAAGCGCTTCGAGCTTCGACAGGGCAGCAGTGATGCGCTCCGGCGTGAGGGTATCGGCCGGCACCGTGCGCGGCCAAAGCGCCATTGCGGCGATGAAGACCCAAACCCTCCACTGACAGAGATTCCGATTCAGCCGCATGCACAAGCCTCCTCCCAAGCATTCACAAGGCCATGATACAGGCCCGCACGGGTGAGGCCAGCCCTTCTCGGGCCATTCGCGCAACCGGACGGTCGATCTCCTGATCGGCCGCGCCGACGACGTCATCGCCTCTGCCGGGCTACCGCATCGACGTCGAAAGCGCGCTGATCGAACATTCGGCGGTCAACGAGGCAGCCGTCGTCGGGGTGCCCGACCCGCAGCGCACCGAAATCGTCAAGGCCTTCGTCGTTCTGGCGCCTGCCTTTCGAGGCAGCGAGGCGCTGGCCGAGGAACTGGCGCAGCATGTCCGCAAGCGCCTCTCGGCCCACGCCTATCCGCGCGAAGTCGAGTTCGTCAGCGAGTTGCCGAAGACGCCCAGCGGCAAGATTCAGCGGTTCCTGCTGAGGAAGGCCGAGGTGGAGAAGCGGAAGGGGTGACGCTGCCGATCTCCTTGTGGGGGTCCGAAGGACGGGCGAGACCCGTGGCTCGCCCGGGAACCGGCCCGGCAC
>NZ_RZTC01000021.1:0-68949 GCF_004023165.1 Mesorhizobium sp. M7A.F.Ca.MR.176.00.0.0
ATTCGTACCAACAGGGCGAGTTACAGGTTTTGGTGGGGTAAAATGATGAGTTGCCATCGGTTCGGGGTTGCTTTTGCTTTTGTTGCATTCGTCGCAGGGGGCGCCCTGTTCGCCGCGCCCGAGGCTGTAGCTCAGCAAACCTGTTCCTGTCTTGTGCCGGCGTCCGCAGACGCAATAGGTCGTCTTACGCAGGTCCGGGGTGATGTCCAGATGTCCCAGGCCGGCGGCTATGCAGGGGTGGATGCCGAGGCGCCGGTGTATGCGGGCGCGCGCATCATGACCGGGGCGCAGGCGTCTGCTTCGCTGGCTATCGGAGCCAATTGCGCGCTCGATATTCCAGCCAATGCCACCGTCAAGGTCGACCCTATCGAAGGCGGCATGTGCGTTTCGCTTGAGACACCGTCTGCGACGATCGTACCCGCCAGCTCAGAACCTGGCATGCTGCCGGTTCTCTTGGGCGGCGCCGCCGTCGGTGGTGCCGCCGCCCTTATTATCGGCCTGCAGGATGACGACGACGCGGTCAGCCAATAGGCGGGATACGACCCCCGCTGTTTTGCGTAAATTTGTCAAATGCGTCATTCGCCTTCATGCGGGTGACGCGTTTCTATTTTGTCGAGGCGAAGCTTTGCCTCCTCTCAACCAGAAACGCCAATGATCGACCTGCATTCACATATCCTGCCCGGTCTCGATGACGGTTCTCCTGACTTGGCCATGTCGCTGGAGATGGCACGGCTGGCAGTGGCCGACGGTACAACGCATATGGCATGTACGCCGCATGTAATGCCTGGGGTTTATGAGAACGCCACGCCAAAGATTGTCGGGGCTGTTCAGGCGTTGGAATTGGAGCTTCATCGCGCTGCCATACCGCTTACCCTATATGTTGGCGCTGATGTTCATCTCGCGCCTGATCTCCCCAATCGATTGAGGCTTGGTACGGTGCCGACTCTGAACGGATCCCGCTATTTCCTGTTCGAACCGCCACATCACATTTTGCCTCCGCGGCTCGAAGACTTCGCCGCCCGTCTCATAGGCGCCGGCTTCGTGCCGATCCTCACTCATCCAGAGCGGTTGACCTGGATCAAGGCGAATTACGACGTCGTCGAGAGGTTGAATACGCTAGGCTGCCTTATTCAGCTCACGGCTGATTCTGTGACGGGGGCCTTCGGACGTACGGCGCTCTACTACTCGGAGAAGCTGCTGGATGAGGGCAGGGTGGATATTGTCGCCTCCGACACCCACGGCGCCAGCCGGCGGCGGCCAGGGCTTTCGCAGGCGGTTGTCGCCATCGCGAACCGGTGTGGGGAAGATGAGGCTTACAACATGGCAGTGAAACGCCCGGACGCGATATTGCAAAATCGGCCGCTCGTGCCCATCGGAAAGCAAAGCCCGAGAAAATCGGGCGGCAGCAGTGCGGGGCGGTTTGGCGGATTGGGCCGGTTGTTCAAGAGCGGGGCTCTTTGATGGGCATTTTCGATCTTGCAAGAAGTCATGCGGGCACCGTGCCCGCTTTGCTCGCATCGCTAGCAATATCTGCTTGCGCAAGCACTTCGTCGACATCGACGTCCTCCACCAGTTCTGTCGATGCGCTGCAGCCGACGGCGTCTTCATCGGCGCTCTCTGGCGGTGGTACGCTGCAGGTGGTCAAGGATCTCCCGCCGCCGCAGAATACCCAGAACGGCAGCGAGCAGCCTCTGTCTGCCAACGATGTGCTCGAGGTCAGTGTGTTTCAGGTCGATAATTTGAACAGAACAGTTCAGGTCGACGCGGGCGGACAGATTTCGCTTCCGCTGATTGGGACCATGACTGCAGCCGGCAAGACCGTTCGTAAGCTCGAGAAGGAAATCGAGACTGCCTACGGTGAAAAGTACTTGCAGTCGCCTGACGTGACGATTTTCGTCAAGGAGTCGATTGGCCAGCGCATCACGGTCGATGGTGAAGTCAACAAGGCCGGCATTTATCCGGTGTCCAGCAGCGCTTCCTTGCTCGACGCGATCGCCCTTGCCGGAGGGTTCAATCCGATCGGTGATGCCGGCAAGGTCTTCGTCTATCGCAATGTCGGCCAAAACAAGCTGGTCGCAAATTACAATGTCGAGGAAATCCGCGCCGGCAAGAACCGCAACCCGCGCATCTATGGTGGCGACGTGGTCGTCGTTTTTGCTTCGAAGTCGAAAATCGCGATGAACAATTTGAAGGATGCGCTGGGCCTCGCCTCCAGCGCTGCCCGCATTGCGGTCATTCCGTAGACACGGACAACCCCAGGATCACCTCGCGCATGCTCGATCGCAACAGGCAGCCCCAACTTGCCGGACCCGGACATGGCCAGGCCCTGTCCGCGGACTCCTATTACGACGTGCCGCAAAACTACGGTCCCTATGGTCGCGACTATGCGGGCCAGGATGAGGGGTTCAACCCGCTCAAGCTGCTTTTATACATCGTCCAGTATCGCTGGCTGATCGTCATGATGGCGGCGGCCGGGCTCGTTGCCGGCGTCATCGTGACGATGATGCAGACACCAAAATACCTGGCGACGACGCAGCTCGAAGTTCTGGTGCCTTCGGCGAAAGTGTTTCAGGACATTGAGGTCGTTTCCGAAAACAGCGACGTCCGGGCCTTCCTGACCGCTCGGGAGAAGCTGAAGAGTCGGGCATTGGCTCAGCGCGTGGTGTTCCAGCTTGGGCTTAGCGAAAAACCGGATTTTCTGTTTCCGACGCCGAGCTTTTCCCCGAGCAATATTGTCTACCGTGCGTTCGGGATGTCCAAGTCACCCTCCATTGAGGAGAAAACGCCTGAAGAGCGCGAGGCAATTGCGATCAAGCGCATCCAGGAAGATCTGACGGTCAATCTGGTCACCAATACGAGCCTGCTATCGATCACCTTCGTCGATCAAAAGCCGAAATATGCAAGCGACGTTGCCAATCAGGTCGCGCAGAGCTTTATCGATCAACGTCTCGATCAGACCAGCGAGACCTCTGATCTGGCACGGCAGTTCATCCAGGAACAGGTTTTGCAGGTGAAGCAAAAGCTGCAGACCTCCGAAGAGGAACTGGTCACCTATGCAAAAGATGCCGGCATCACGGTTACCGGCGATGACAAATCGCTGATCGGCTCCAACATCGAAGCCCTGAACACCGCCCTGGCCACTGCAATCCAGGAGCGTCTTGATGCGGGGCGGGTGGTCGATCAGATAGAAAAAGGCCGCGGGTCGAGCCTCGGTCCGGTTCTGGAAAGCGAAGGTCTGCAGAAGCTTAGCGAAAAGCTGGCGGATCTGACCAGCCAGTATCAGCAGAAATTGGGCATCCTGAAGCCCGGTTTTCCGGAAATGCAGCAATTACAATCGCAGATCAAGGAACTGCAGCGACTCTACAACAATGGCGTTCTGGCGATAACCGATTCGTTGCGGCTGAAATATCAGGAAGCACAGAACAAGGAAACCGACCTCAAGTCCAAGCTCGCGGAGATGGAGAGGCAGCAGGTCGTCTTCAACGACAAGAATATCAAATACACGATCCTGAAGCGCGAGGTCGACTCCAACCGGTCGCAGTATGACAGCCTTATCGCCAAGCTGAATGAAGTCGGCGTCAGCTCGGAGCTCAAGACGCAAAGCGCTGCGATAGTAGATTTCGCTTCGCTGCCCACAGCCCCCTATTCTCCACGTCTGAGCATCAACCTTGCAGTCGCTCTCGCGCTTTTCATGGCCCTGGCTGCATCGATCATCTACATCATCGAGTTGCTGAACAACACTTTCACCAACCCAGAGCAGATCGAGAAAGAGCTGGGGCTGGCGATGCTCGGCATCCTGCCGCTTGTCGGTGACCGCGAACTCATAGCCAGCATCGCCGATCAAAAATCCGGGCTCTCCGAGGCCTATCGTTCGCTGCGAACATCGCTGCAGTTCTCCGGTGCGGAGGGCGCGCCGCGATCGCTGCTGGTGACCAGTTCGGAACCGTCGGAAGGCAAGTCGACCACGTCGTTCAAGCTTGGCCAGGATTTCGCGGCGCTCGGCGCAAGGGTTCTGCTTGTCGACGGCGATCTCCGCAAACCCAACCTGCACCGGCTGTTCGGCCTCGACAATGCGATCGGGTTGAGCAACCTGCTGACTAATACCGTCCGCAAGGACGATCTGCCGGGCATTTTCAGACCGACGAAATACCCTAATGTCACCGTGCTGACGTCCGGAACGATTCCGCCGAATCCGGCCGACCTGCTCTCGTCACCGAAGATGGCGTTGATCTTGACCAATCTCGGCAAACGCTTCGATCTGGTCATCATAGACGCCCCGCCGGTCGTCGGTCTTTCCGATGCACCAATCCTCAGCCGGCTTGCCGAAGGCACATTGATGGTCGTTTCGACCAATCAGGTCACACGCAAGTCAGCCAAAACGGCACTCAAGCGTCTGCGCTCAGCCGGTGCGAACGTGATCGGAGCGGCGATGTCGAAATTCACGGTCAACAAGTTCGATTACAATTACGCCTATAAATACATGAACTATCAGTACTACGACTATGGCGCGAGTACCCCGAAAATTGAGGGCAAAGTCGATGACGGAGCAGGCGAGCCCGCTCACGCGAAATCTCCGGCGTTCAGGCGTTTGGTTCGTCGCCTCCGTTCTGGTGTTGGCGGTTTCGTCGATAGGGCTAAGTCGGCTTCTTGAGTCGGAAACGCCGGCCGTCTCGCTTGCGCTAGATCCGTTGAACATAGATGCCTTGATAGGCGAAATTGCCGGTCGGCTGAGCGAAACAGGCGACGGTGTTGATCTCGACGTCTTGGCAGCAAAGGCGAGGAGCGCGCTTCGTTTCAACGTCGCGGACGCCCGGCTCTACAGCCTGATAGGCGAGATTGAGTATCGACAAGGCGAGAAAGACGAGGCTTTTGAACTCTTCGACCAGGCTCGAAAGCTGTCCAAGACTGAAATCCATTCGCTTCAGAGATCGATCGATCGCTCGATCGAGATGGGCGACCTGTCAAAGGCCGTCGCCGAGATCGACACGTTGCTGCGCCGGTGGCCGGACACATTTCCAGTCATCGCGGCGGGCTTGCCGGCTATTCTTTCAAACCCGGACGGATATCAGGCTGTCCTGGCAGCCTTAAGGATCGAGGCACCGTGGAGGTCCAATCTTTTCTCCGCTCTTGGTAAGGATCCGCGGGGCCTGCGCGTCGCAAATCAACTGTTGCTGGACCTTACCGGATCGAACTCACAACCGACGTCGAAGGAATTGTCTGCCGTAATCAACGGGTACATCCGGCAGAAGGAATACGAGGCGGCCTATCGGCTGTTCCTGTTCAGTCTGACCGACCAGGAGCGGACACTGGCCGGATACATTTTCAACGGCGGCTTTGAACAGATCCTCAGCGACAAGCCATTCGACTGGCAGGTTCGCGACCGCTCCGGTCTGGAAATTACCTTTGCCGGGGCGCGCGATGTCGCAGAAAGCGATAGCGGAGCGACTGTCCGATTCCTGAATACGCCGGTGAAGAACGCCGCGCTCCAGCAATATGTCGAACTGCCTCCCGGCTCCTACAGGATTTCCCTGATCGCCTCCGCGAGAAACCTGAAGCTGCCCAAGCAGTTGTTCTGGTCCATCAGATGCGCGGATCCGGCGGGAGAAATAGCTCGGTTCAACATTCCGGAGGGCACATTCAATCGGCGGCAGTTGAGTCTGGATTTCGCGATCGGACTAGGCGCGTGTCCCATGCAAGTGTTGCGGCTGGAAACAGCTGCCATCGCTGAGAGCTGGCGATTTCGATACGTTGGCACGTTGGTCATGCACAAATTGAGCATCGAAAGAGTTTCATCTTGAGAGCGCGGTCAGCCCGGTCCACGGAATGGGAAAAATATCTGCTTGGGTCGGTTCTTTTCCTGTCAGTGCTGATTGGCGGCGGCACCGCGAGCGGTCTCTACACCGAAGCGCTGATCGAGGTGGCGGCGATTGTCGCGGCCGCGGCCATCTTTTCAAGGCCGTCTGAGCACGGCATCCCTCGCTCGGCCCTGTGGTTGCTTGCTCTGGGTCTTGCCGTGTTCTGTTTTCAGATCATGCCGCTGCCCGCCGCCCTGTTGAGCGGATTGCGGCCTGAGGTTCTACTTGCAAATCCATGGCTGAGCGGTGAAACCGGGCTGCGTTTCGTCAGTGTCGGCGTGGGACGCACGATCGAGTGTCTGTTGTACTTCGTGGCGATGGCTGCATTCTTTCTGAGCGTCACCCGCTTGCGCCCAGATCAGGTCTACGGCCTTCTGCCCTTCTTTTTGATGGGTGTCATCTGTAACGGATTGGCTGCGGCGATCCAGTATTCGCTCTCCGATACGGTTGCCATACAGGGTTTGCTGCCGTTCACGATCAATGCGGGACTGTTTGCCAACCAGAACCATTTTTCAGCTTTGCTCTTCGTCTCCATCCCCTTCGTCGTCTACTACGGCCTGTTTCGCGGGCACCTTCTGTCCGGGTCGCTCGGTTTGATAACGCTGCTGCTGCTGCTTCTGGCCGCCGGTTCGCGCGCCGGTATTCTGATAGGGCTGGCGATCACCATAATATCAGTCGTCTTTCTGTCCGCGCGCTCGAGGCTGGGCGGGTATGGAATACCCGCTGTCTTCATCGGACTTTCGCTCTACACGATCGGGGCGTGGACGAAGATCGATGCGGAAGTGGTTGACCCGGCCTTTGGACGGGCCGAATTTGCCCGCACGACGATCGCGGGAATTGAAGAGAACTGGGCGACGGGCGTCGGCTTTGGGAGTTTTCCGAAAGTCTACCAGATTTACGAAAAGGGAGAGATGATCTTCAAGCCCTACGTCAATCACGCCCACAATGATTATCTGGAACTGGCACTTGAAGGTGGCGCGCCTGTTGTCTTTCTGGTCGCGGCCTACTCGATATTGCTTTTTGCGTTTTCCCTGGCGGCACGGCGAGATCCGCTGCAGAAAATGGCGTTTCTCTCAGTATCGTTTCTGCTCGTTCATTCCCTGGTCGATTATCCCATGCGAACGGCGGCGCTTGCGATGACTTTCGCCTATATGAATGGCATCATCTTTCACAAGGGATTCGCTGGGCGGTTAAGCCAGAGAGGCGAGTCGACCGAGGCCCATGATGACAATCTGCTTGTTCCCGTCAGGCCGGCTCTGGCAAGACGATAGCAATGCGTCGCCTGGAATTGGCGATGGATTGGCGCCGGATCGTGACCCAGACGTTTGCCGAACGCCGAGATTGACAAGCCATTGCATGGAACCTAAGCACGGTCGGCTGGGGCCGGGGGGTTCAGGCATGTCAAGGAGAGCTTCTTGAAAGGAATTATCCTTGCTGGAGGCAGTGGAACGCGTCTTTATCCGCTAACATTAGCAGTCTCTAAGCAAATTCTGCCGATATACGACAAGCCGATGATCTATTATCCGCTGAGCGTTCTGATGCTCGCGGGTATCCGTGAAATTCTGATCATTTCGACGCCGCGTGACCTGCCGGTTTTTCGCGATCTGCTTGGCGATGGATCGGAGTTCGGCCTCGACCTGTCCTATGCCGAGCAACCGCAGCCCAACGGGCTGGCGGAGGCCTTCATCATCGGCCGCAATTTCATCGGCAAGGACAACGTGTCGATGATCCTCGGCGACAACATCTATTTCGGCGACGGGCTGTCGCAGCTTTGCCGCGACGCTGCCTCGCGCGAAAAGGGCGCTTCGGTGTTCGCCTATCATGTCGAGGATCCCCAGCGTTATGGCGTGGTTTCCTTCGACAAGGCCACGGGAACGGCGCTGACGATCGAGGAAAAGCCGCAGGCGCCGAAATCCAACTGGGCGGTTACCGGTCTCTACTTCTAATGACAACGACGTCGTCGACATCGCCCCTGCCATCCGCCCCTCGGCGCGCGGCGAGCTCGAGATCACGGCGGTCAACAACGTCTACCTCGAGCGCGGCCAGTTGCATGTGCATCGGTTGGGGCGCGGCTATGCCTGGCTCGACACCGGCACGCATGACAGCCTGCATGAGGCCTCGTCATTCGTGCGCACCATCGAGCACCGCCAGGGCATCAAGGTCGCTTGTCCCGAAGAGATCGCCTTTGAACAGGGTTGGCTGACAGTGGACCAGGTTCTGCGTCGCGCCGACCACCTGGGCAAGAATGAATATGCCGCCTATCTGCGCCGGCGTGTCGTCGACCTGTCGGAGGGCTAGGTGTTGGAGGTCAGGCCCCTTGGCATCGATGGCGTGCTGGAAATCGTGCCGAAGCGACATGGCGACGCGCGCGGCTTCTTCGTGGAAACCTACAATGCCGAGCGCTTTTCGCAGGCCGGCATAGACCTGGCTTTCGTGCAGGACAATCATTCCTATTCCGCCGCGGCGGGCGTCTTGCGAGGGCTTCACTATCAGCTTGCGCCGCGCGCCCAGGACAAGCTGCTGCGCGTCATCCGGGGCAGCATTCTCGATGTCGCGGTCGACATTCGCCGCGGTTCGAAAACCTTCGGAAAATGGGTCGCTCTCGAAGTGTCGGCCGAAAAGGGCAACCAGATTCTGGTGCCGAAAGGCTTCGCGCACGGTTTCGTGACGCTCGTGCCTGACACCGAGGTCCTGTATAAGGTGACCGACACCTATTCGCAGGCGCATGATCGGTCGGTCCGTTTCGACGATCCCGCCATCGGCATCGAATGGCCGTCATTGGCCGGCGGGTTCCAGCTCTCGGACAAGGACCTCAAGGCGCCGCTGCTGGCCGCCGCCGAGGTGTTCGCCTGATGGGTTGCGTGAGGACAGCGGCATGAATTTTCTGGTGACGGGCGGTGCTGGCTTTATCGGTTCGGCGGTGTGCCGGCATCTATGCGCCAACCCGGCCTATCGGGTGACCAATCTCGACAAGCTAACCTATGCGGGAAACCTGGCCTCGCTGCGGCCGATCGAGAACGCACACAATTATCGCTTCGCGCAGGCCGACATCTGCGACGAAAAGGCGGTGCTCGATATCCTCCGGCGCGACGATATCGACATCGTCATGAACCTTGCCGCCGAGAGCCATGTCGACCGCTCGATCGATGGGCCGGGCACCTTTATCGAGACCAACATCGTCGGCACCTACAAGATGCTCAATGCCGCGCTGGAATACTGGCGCGGCCTGCCCGAAGACCGGAAGAGCCATTTCCGCTTCCATCATGTCTCGACCGATGAGGTATTCGGCGATCTTCCCTTCGACGGCGGCATGTTCGTCGAGGAAACGCCCTACGCGCCGTCGTCGCCCTATTCCGCCTCGAAAGCCGCCTCGGACCATCTGGTGCGGGCCTGGCACGAAACCTATGGCCTGCCGGTCGTGCTTTCCAATTGCTCGAACAATTACGGACCCTATCACTTTCCCGAAAAGCTGATCCCGCTGGTCATCCTCAACGCGCTCGATGAAAAGCCGCTGCCGGTCTATGGCGCCGGCGCCAATGTGCGCGACTGGCTGTTCGTCGAGGATCACGCACGCGCGCTGGAACTTGTCGCGACCAGGGGTCTGCCGGGCGAAAGCTACAATGTCGGCGGCAATTCCGAACGCACAAACCTGGGCGTCGTCGAGACGATCTGCGATCTCCTCGACAGCAGGCGGCCGCGGGCAGGGGGCAAGAGCTATCGCGACCTGATTTCCTTCGTCACCGACCGCCCCGGTCACGATCGCCGCTATGCCATCGACGCCTCGAAGATAGGCCGGGACCTGGGCTGGGCGCCCAATGAGAATTTCGACAGCGGCCTCGCCAAGACCGTCGACTGGTTTCTCGACAACAAATGGTGGTGGGGACCGATCCGCGAACAGCGCTATGCCGGTGAACGGCTGGGCGAAGCACGCAAGGGGGCGGCGTGAGGCTGGTTGTCACCGGACGCGACGGGCAGGTCGCGGCAAGCCTCCTGGAGGCCGCCCAGGCGGCCGCCGGCGTTGAGGTCATCGCCATTGGCCGTCCGCAACTCGACCTCGCAAGACCCGACACGGTGATCGAAGCCATCGCGGCCGCGAAGCCTGATGTCGTCGTGTCGGCTGCCGCCTACACGGCGGTGGATCAGGCCGAGGACGAGCCCGATCTGGCATTCGCGGTGAACGCCGTCGGCGCCGGCAAGGTGGCGCAAGCCGCGGCCCGCCTGGGCGTTCCCGTCATCCATCTTTCGACCGACTATGTCTTCGACGGCACCAAGGACGCCGCCTACGTGGAGACCGATGCGACCGCACCAGCCAGCGTCTATGGCGCCTCCAAGCTTGCCGGCGAGCAGGCGGTAGCATCAGCCAATCCGCGCCATCTGATCCTGCGCACGGCATGGGTCTACAGCCCGTTCGGCAAGAATTTCGTGAAAACCATGCTGCGGCTGGCCGCCGACCGCGACGAGATCGCGGTGGTGGCCGATCAGTGGGGAAATCCAACATCGGCACTTGATATCGCCGACGCGATCCTGCATGCGGCGGCACGGCTGCACGAGGGCGCCGGCACATCCGGCATCTATCATCTGGCCGGAACCGGCGAGGCCAACTGGAGCGGCTTTGCCCGCCATATACTCGACACAAGCCGCGTGTTGGGTGGTCCCTGGGCGCGGGTACGGGACATTGCTACGATGGACTACCCAACCAAGGCGCGCCGCCCCGCCAATTCCCGGCTATCGAGCGCGAAATTCGCCTCCGTCTTCGGCTGGAATGCGCCGGACTGGCGGCAATCGACGGAAGCGGTGGTGCACCGGCTTCTCGACGGTGAGACGAAACAGGCATTGACGGCATGAACAAGCACCCTTCTGCGGACAACACGCGCGATGCCGCGCCCGTCGACGAGCCGAAGGCACGCAAGGCAAAGCCGAAAGCAGCCAAACGCACCTGCATCATGGTGCTCGGCATGCATCGCTCGGGCACCAGCGCGCTGACGAGGGCGATCAATCTGCTTGGCGCGGAACTGCCTAAGAACATGCTGGGCGCCAATCTATCCAATCCAACGGGTCACTGGGAGCCGGAGCGTCTCATTGCGCTGCACGACCAGATGCTGGCCGAAGCAGGAAGCAGCTGGGATGATTGGCGATCCTTCGATCCCAACGATCTCGGCGCGCAGCGTCTGCGCTTCTACAAAGCAGAGATCGCGCGGCTGATCGACGAGGAATACGGCAGCGCGCCGTTTTTTGTGCTCAAGGAGCCGCGTATCTCACGTTTCGTGCCGCTTTATGCGGAGATCTTGAGGCGCATGCGCATCGATGTTCGCTATGTGCTGATAGACCGCAATCCGTTGGCTGTGATCGCTTCCCTGGCGAACCGAAACGGTTTCACGATGGGCTTCAGTTCGCTTCTTTGGCTTCGCCACGAATTGGAAGCCGAGCGCGCAACTAGGGGTCGGTCACGCATCTTGTTGTCTTACGAGAGTCTGCTTGATGACTGGCGACAGGGTATCGACGGGATCACTGCTACTCTCAGCCTAGACTGGCCGGTACCCGACGTGAAATGGCAGTCCCTGCTGTCTGAGCATTTCGCTACCGACAATCAGCACTTTGCCGCCAGCACTGAGTTGCTCGACGCAGACTTGCGCATCATTGACTGGGTCAAAGACGCTTATACCGCACTGATAGCGCTCAGGTCCGATGATGCTGATGCAGTTGCAATAGAAAATCTTGATCGGATCAGAGCAGAGTTCGAATCTGTTTCAAGAACTTTTGGCGACGCTTTTTTCCCTGAAATTGATTGCCGTCTCAGCGTGTTTCATCGGCAGAAGTTGGAACAGCAGCAATTAGCCAAACAGCGCGATGCGCGGCCCGCAATGCAGGAACCATTCGTTTCACTTCGTGACCTGTACGACGCGCATCGCGGCAAAGTGTCGGATAAATGGTCGATCTATCTCAGCACCTATGACCATATTTTTTCAGAGTATCGAGACAGGCCGGTTCGAATCCTGGAAATCGGAGTTCAGAATGGCGGATCCCTGGAGATATGGCAGAAATATTTCCCCAATGCTGAAATAATCGTTGGCTGTGACGTCAATCTGGCTTGCGGAAATCTCGTTTTCGACAGCCGGAAGATAAAGATTTCCGTAGGTGACGCCAATACTGATGAAACAGAGCGCGACATCATCTCGATGTCGGAAAAATATGATATTATAATTGATGACGGATCGCACCTATCCTCGGATATAATACGCTCGTTCGCGCGATATTTCCCCCACCTTTCCGAAGGGGGCATCTACATCGCCGAAGATCTGCATTGCAGTTACTGGCAGGAGTTCGAGGGCGGTCTCTACGATCCGCTTTCCTCGATGTCGTTTTTCAAACGCCTGCTTGATGTGGTCAACCATGAGCACTGGGGGCTGGATCGCCGTCGGGTCGATGCCTTGGCGACTTTCGCCGACAGGCACCAGGTCGCATTCAACGAAGCTTCTCTCGCATCGGTTCATTCCGTCGAGTTCTTGAACTCGCTTTGCATTGTAACGAAGCTGCCAATTCCGGAAAACGTCCTGGGCGCGCGCAGCGTGCACGGGCGGGTCGCGCTCGCCGACGAGGGCATGGTTGCTCTCGACGAGACGAGGAGCAAGGCGACTGACCAAACCCGAAACCAGTGGTCGCTGAGAACGACGACCATGGAAGCGGAAATCGAAACCAACAGGGCGTTGGTGGTAAGCCAGGAAGCACGCATCGAGGCCTATTCCGGTGAGATTGCTGCGCTGACGGTCGAGCGCGAGCATCTCCGCGCGGCCACGCAAGCGCTGGAGTTGGCCCACACCAATCTCGCGGCAAAGGACCAGGACATAGCGGCGCTTCAGCGTGAGTTGCAGGAGCGCGAACATAAGCTGCAGGAACGCCACCGGCAGATGGCCGTGTTGAATCACGAAATCGAATTGGTTCACAGCAGCCGGACCTGGCGGTATCGATCGGTTTGGAAGAGGCTTGTGTCACCCCCAGCCAACGCAATTCTTTATGCCGGACGGACCGCTACGCTCAACGCACTTCATCACCTGGAAGGCGTGCCATTGGGCAAGGGGGCGACGGAGTGGACAATAACGGGCGATGATCCGCAGTTCGAACTCCTCTGGCCGGGCTCCCAGCCATTGCTCCCCGGACACTACAGGCTCAGCGTACACGTCCCGGCTGAAACGGACGCGTTGACTGACGCGCGCCTCTATGTCGACAGCGGCAGGGGGTACAACGAAATCGAACGGATCGATCTGCGGTTTCTTTCGAACGGCAAAGGCCTGGCAGCGGCGACCTTCCTGCTTAATGTAGCAGCCTCGAACCTGCGTTTCGATCCAAGCGACCGTGCCGCCCAGATCACGATCGGTCGCGTCCGGGTGCGTCGACTCGGACGAGTCGAATATTATGCTCGTCTTATCGCCGGGCTAGCCTCCCGCCACCTGACAAGCCCTCGTTCTCTCGGGCGGTTTGCCGCGCGTGCCGTAAAAATCTTGAGGCAAGGCGGCCTCAGGGGATTTGCGGCGACCCTCCGATCCGCGGAAGCACGAGGCGCACTGGGGGGCGCTACATATGAAGGGTGGATTGCGCTCAACGATACGCCAACGGAACACGACGTTGCGGATTTGAGGCGGCGGTTGGCTCTGTTGGAGAAGCCGCCGCTCATTTCGGTGCTCATGCCGGTCTACAACACCCCGGAGAAACTCTTGCGGGAGGCGATCGAGAGCGTCCGCGCCCAGGTCTACGAGAACTGGGAGTTGTGCATAGCGGACGATTGCTCGACAGAGCCGCATGTGAAGCGCGTTTTGAGTGAATATACGAAACGCGATCCACGCATCAAAATCGTCTTTCGCGACAAGAACGGCCATATCTCGCATGCATCCAATTCTGCCCTGGAACTGGTCACCGGCGAGTGGGTCGCATTGCTCGATCACGACGATCTTCTCCGTCCGCATGCGCTGGCCGAGATCGTGCTGGAAGTCGATCGCCATCCTGACGCCGAACTGATCTACAGCGACGAAGACAAGATCGATGCGGAAGGCAGGCGCTATGATCCCTGTTTCAAGCCGGATTTCTCGCGGGAACTTTTCCGCTCACAGAACTATCTGAATCATCTCACCGTGCACCGGGCGGAAAATATCCGCGCTGTCGGCGGCTGGCGCCCCGGCTTCGAGGGCAGCCAGGACTATGACCTCAATCTGCGCGTCTTCGAGCGCATAGCCCCTGAGAGAATTCGGCACATTCCGAAGGTGCTCTACCATTGGCGCGCGGTGGAAGGCTCGACGGCGCTCGATGGTTCGCAAAAGAACTACGCCTATATGGCTGGGTTGCGTGCGCTGGAAGAACATGTCGAACGCATGGATATTCCGGCGAAAGCTGAGGAAGCTCCCGGCACACCCTTTTACCGTCTTCGGTTTTTCGTCCCCGAGCCGCAGCCGCTCGTAAGCCTGATCATCCCAACGCGCGACAAGGTTGAACTCCTTCGCAACTGTGTGGAATCCATCCGCGAAAAGACCACCTACGGGAATTACGAGATTTTGGTGGCTGACAATGGCTCAGTGGAAGAAGAAACGCTCGCCTATTTCAGCGAGCTTAAGAAAACGAAGAACGTTCGTGTGCTCCGTTACGACAAGCCGTTCAACTATTCCGCAATCAACAATTTCGCCGTGGGAAAAGCGAAGGGGTCGATCATCGGCCTCGTCAATAATGACATCGAGGTGATCTCGCCCGACTGGCTGACGGAAATGGTCTCCTGGGCTGTCCAGCCGGATGTGGGTTGCGTCGGCGCAAAGCTCTACTATGCCGACGACACGATTCAGCACGGCGGTGTGATTGTCGGCTTGGGCGGCACCGCAGGGCATTCGCATAAGAATTTTCCACGCGATCATCCCGGGTATTTTTACAGGTTGAAGGTGTTGCAGAACCTTTCTGCTGTCACGGCAGCTTGCCTCCTGATCCGCAAAGGCGTGTTCGAAGAAGTCGGGGGCCTCAATGAGATCGACCTGACGGTCGCCTTCAATGATGTGGACCTCTGTCTGAAAGTCGGGGAAGCGGGCTATTCAAACGTCTGGACGCCCTACGCCGAGCTGTACCATCTCGAAAGTGTTTCTCGTGGTTTTGAAGATGCTCCGGAGAAAGTGGCGCGTTTCAGCAGCGAAATTGCATATATGCAAAGACGATGGAAGGAGATCATCGAGCGTGATCCTTTCTACTCGCCAAACTTGACAAAAGGGCGCGAAGATTTCTCGCTAGGCTGACATCGGAAAAGTCGCCTGAATTTCAGCCTTGATTTGACCTACGCTTTGCGGGCTACCAGAGCCAATGCCGGACCGTTCGGATGGTCCGGGTGGTCGAATTCGATCGCCTCCACGGTGAAGCCGAAATCGGCGATCGCCCGCATCAGGGAATCCCGGGTAAGCCAGAATGCCCAAGGCTTCCCGCCGCCGCAGAAGCCGGCCCATTTGAGCGCCTCCTGATAGTTCCGCCTGGATACTGTATAGGCTTTGCCGCTGACTTCGATCTCGTACGGCTTCTCGAACTGCTTCGCCAAGTCTTTCCGGGTGCGCAGCGAGTCGTCGTAGTAGTGCGTCCATAGAAAAATTGTATCGGATACACGCGCAATGTTGCCTAGAAATTCAATGGGGTGGGTCATATGATAGAGTATTCCCGACGCCACACACACGTCAAAGCGCTCGCTGGTTTCCGACAGATACTTCATCGCATCGCCATAGAGAAACCGTGCGCGGCTGAGGTCGAAGATTTCCTTGACGCAGAGGCATTTCAGGTAGGATCGCGAGTTGGCTTCGACGGCGAGTATCGATTCCGCCCCTGCTTCATGCATCATGTATGTGTGTCCCGCTTCCAGCGGTCCGAGTTCCAGAATGCGCTTGCTGCCAAATCCCCCGATGGTTTTCGAAAGCCAGTCGATACGCGGGTCCTCAAATAGGGCGGCGCTCCCAGGAGTCGTCGTCGCGCCGGCAGACGCCGGAAATTTGGACGACCATTCGTCTTTGAAGATATCAACTGCATTTTGAGCGCTTGGCGAAGTCGCGACATATGCGTCTAGAATGTCCATCATTTCCCCTAAAGTCGATGCTGGCCGGACCTTAGCAGCCTGCGGAGCTATCGTCACGCCGGGCTTCCTCGCACGCCTCTTCAACAGTGCGTGGCTGTGTCGGGCGAGCAGCAATGAAGGGAGGCGGGGCCACCCGGATAGGTCATAACAGTCGTGGTGTCGGCGGTGTTGCTTTCGGCTTGTTGCACTCGTATCAGGGCGCGTTATTTCTGCGTAGCGCCGAGAGCATCAGCACTGCGGTGGCCATCAAATAGATCAGGACGAGGATATTCTGCAGGTTGACCCGGTGGGCCAAGTCTGCCCGCTTGCTGATTGTGAACACAAGGCTCATGTTCGTTTGCCGGCCATTGATGGCAGCCGAGCCACGAGACGTATCTTGCGTGAGCCATGCGGTAATCGATGAGCCGTTTTCGCCTTCGAGGCTCTCAATGCGGAGGACGGGGTTTTGAACGCCGGTCGATTCATGCTTAACGTCCTGGCAGATCATAGCATAGTCGTTGTTCGGAGAATTCTTGAAATCGAAAACGCCTGTTGTGCTCCACTGGCTGGCAGTCAAAGATATTCGCATCTTCCCACTGTTGGGACGAACATATGTAGCAAGGAGCGGCTCGATGCATACCTGGTCAAGATTGGAGATTAATGCGTCTGTAGCCTGATTAATCACCAATGGTTGATCCAGAACAAACCCCTTTGTGAATTCACCAGCGGGCTTATTGTTGACGAGCGGGCTGGCCGAGACAATATCGTTGGTGCCAAGCGTGAAATAGTCCGGTGCGCGTAAAAAAAGGGTTGACCCAGCCAGGATGCAGATCAAGGCGGTGGCGGCAAGTGCCCGGACGGTATTATTCATAGAATGGAACCACCTGCACGATGAAGGTTTCGATTTCGAAATAGGCCATTATCAGAACCACAAGGATCGATACCGCGCCGAGGGTCCGAGAGCGTTTCGTGAGCATCCCAAATGCCAGGACAAGGAATGGGATGACTGGATACATGTAACGGCCATGCGAGGCTCTGAGTTGACCTAGCGCATTGGAAAGTGAATATATCTGCTCGACCAGAACAATAGCGAAGAAACCCGCTGTAAGAACGCAATACGAAAACAAACGCACGTCATTCGATTGCCGCCCAGAAACGATAGTGAATAAGGAGATCACGGCAGCATACATCAGAGCCATGGCGCCGATGGCTATGACGTAGCTGGTATTAGGAGATTGTGTCAGCACAAGAACAACAGCGGCTGCGACGGCGGCGCCAATCAGGATCAAGCCCGAGTATGCAATCCGCGATATCGGCGCGAGCCAATCATAGAATCTCCAGAAGTAATTGATGATCGGGCCGGGTGCCGGCAGCGCCGGCATAGGTCTTTGCGCTAGGCTCAAGGTGGCGCCGACCGCGACAATAATGGAAAATCCGCAAAAGATTACTGAATAGGCCGTCAGCGGAAGACCATTTATCTGGAACCACGAAACTGCGCCTTTGCCCGTCCCGATCCATCCGAACAGACCAAAGAAGTTGACGACGAAATGCTCGATCGCAGGGTAGGTGCGCATGAATTCAAAGAAAGAGAGCGACGTTGTCGACTGGCCAGGTGCTGCGCTGAGGTCAACGGAAGTTGTGAACGGATCGCTAAAATACCAGATATTTCGAGCCAGCCAAATTGAAGGCAACGAAATTGCGATCAGCGTCAAGCTCACGGCACGATTAAAAATCCTGCCCAGATTTCCATCAATCTCGAATACCAGGATTGCGACTATCGGAGCCAAGAGGACAAGCGCCGTCATCTTCGTTGATGCTGCCACAGCCAGCCAGAACGCGCATAGGTAAGCGTCTGATATCTGTCGGTCGACAATGTACCTGGAAAAGTATTTGGCCACCAGCGCGCAAAACAGGAAGAGTGGAACATCATGATTTGTACCCGACGCCAGATGGCTGAACATGGGGACAAACCCAGTAGCGGCGGCGACTGCCGTGGCCGTGCGGCGATCGACGGATAGAAACAGCAAGGTTTGGTACAACACGATTAGCACCAAACCGCCGGCCAGCGCGGCGACGATGCGTGGGGATCTGAAACGCAGATCCTGATTATCGGAGAGGATCGTTGTTATTTTCAGCGGAATGGCTGCGATCAAGTAATAGATGGGAGGGTGTTGCGCGATCCAGTTATCAGATGAAGGGCTGGGAACCCCAGTGACGTTAGTATTGATCTCTGCGCTGATATTGGCTGTTCCGAGCAGTGGAAAACCGCGCCCCGAGGCAATGTCCTCGGTATAGGCATAATGTCCGATCTCGTCTGGAATATCCCAAAGAGGCGTAACCCAGAAGGCCAGGAAAAATGCCTTCGCTGTAAACAGCAGTGCCAACGCAAGAATTGGCCAGTCCGATTTTATCCTGAGCATTGCACCCCATCCCGTTTCCCGCTGCCCGCTGCCTTGCTTAGGGCTCTCGCGCTTATGCGCTCTTCCCCTTTTGCAATATCAATTCCACCAGGGCGACCAGGCAGTCTCCGAGAACGGTGACGAGCCGGTTGCCGAGAGCAATCGCGGTGGCTGCCGGAGGCGGCAGGCCCGCGGCGGTAAGCCCCATGATCAGAACTGCTTCACGCACCCCAAGGCCACCCGGCGCTCCCGGAACGACAAAGCCAATGAGCCAAGCAGCCGCTCCTATGCCGACCAGCTCGGCCACATGCCCCGCATCGTCCAAGGTTCTGGAAAGCGCAACGATCAGCAACCCATTGCCGATGAAAAACAGTGCATAGAGAAGAAATGCTTCGGCAGAGGCGATTAGCGCTCTTCTCCCGATGCCGGCGATCCTGAAGCGAAACAAAAGCGCTGTCCCGACGGCAAGCGCCAAAAGCCCGGCGGCGATTATTCCCGCGAGCAATCTAGGGTTATTGAGACCATAGCGCGCATAGGCATTCTGGAAAACCGGCCATGCCAGCAAGGCGGCCAACGTTCCTGCGGCAAGGACGATGATGGACAATTCCCCTATCTGGGCAAAGGCAAGCGCCTTGTTCGACGCTCCGGCATTGCGGGCGAGGGCAAACCGGCCAACCATATGCATCACGTTGCTCGGCAGGTATTTGTAGATCTGCGTCTTCCCAAAAATGCCAAGCGCACGACTCAACCCAAGCGACGGCCCGTCAACGGCAACCAGGAAGCGATACCACGCGATGCCGACCAGTTGCAGGATGACGGCATAGGCGATGGCGCAGCCCGGTATGGCGATCAGAAAAAATGGTGAAATAAGTTGTCGTTGCAGGTCGCCGAAGGAGCGATGGATCGCCAATCCGACGAAGACAAGCGCGGCAAGGCTGACAATCAGACCCCCGGCACGAATTATTGAATTCAGCTTTCTGCTTTTGGCTGTTGGTGCCGTCTGCATTGTCTCAGTCACAACGGCAAAGGGCCATGGTCCAAGGAAGCGGCTTGCGGACCTCCACGACCTCCAGCGATTTGCCCAGCAGGTTGATGAAGGATGCGGATGACCAGTGCTGGATATGCCCCGGCGTGTTTCCAAGGCTTCGGATGTATTTACCTCTGGCCATGTTAAGTGCCCGCCAGACAGGCTCGCGTGGCACGCTGACAAGAAGGTAAGGTTTGGCAAGCGATTTGAGTATCGCAAGGGCTTGTTCGGTATCTGGGATGTGTTCGAGAACTTCGCAACAGATCACCAGTTCGGCCGAAGCGACTTCCGGTGTCAGGTCGAAAAGCGAGCGTGTTTCAAATATCGGCTCCAGCCCACGCTTCGTGCATTGCTCATTAGCCTCCGAAACACTGACGGATTCCAGGTCGCTGCCGCGAACATTCCACCCCCGATCATGAAGGCGAATCGACAAATTTCCCTCGCCGCAGCCGACCTCGTAAGCGTTGCGGACGCCTGTCTTCGCCGTCAACATATCGAAACTGCTCAGAAAGCCATCCATGAGATATCGTGCGATCGGATTCCGGGTATTGTATTTGTCGTAATAATTGCCCGGGACGTTATCGTAGGCTGCTGGCGCTTCGTTCATCTACACTATTCCGCTTATTTTACCTGCCTGAACCTTGGAACCCTCGCGATCTATCGAAAGCGAGCGGATCAATGCATTTTCCCGATGTTCCTGTTGCAATTGCCTGATCCTGATTTCTTCGAGGATTTGCCTGTTAACCGCGATCAGTTCGGAAAGGATACCGCTCATGGCGAGGATGCCAGCAAGGGCAAGCAAGGCGCTGGAGAGAACCAGCGACTGAATGTTGCCGCTGCCTTCACCCCTTAGATAATGGAAAAGGAACCGGGCGATCATGATCAAACCCGGCGTGGCGACTATGGCCGCACACACCGAAAAGAAGCGCAGCGGGCTATAGACGACAAAGATCCTCACAACCGTTATCAGGGAGCGCCGCACATAGCTTGGTATGCTCTTGACCAGCCGTGAGGGCCGGAGATCGCCGTTCACGCGGATCGGCACGGAGGTGATCGGAATGTTCCTGCGGCCCGCCTGGATGATCGTTTCCAGCGTGTAGGTGTAGCGGTTGAAGACGTTGAGCTGTATCGCCGCGTCCCGGTGGATGGCACGGAAACCGCTCGGCGCGTCGGGAACCGTCGTGCCGCTGGCAAGCTTGACGACCAAGCTTCCAAGCTTCTGCAGGAATTTTTTGACGGGAGAAAAATGCTCTATCTCGCTGATCGGCCTAGCGCCGACGACGATCAGGGCCTTTTTTTCCAGTATGGGGCGGACGAGATCGGGAATGCAGGAGGCATCGTATTGGTTGTCGGCATCTGTGTTGACAATAACATCGGCGCCGAGCTTCAACGCCGTCTCAATGCCGGTCATGAAGGCTTTGGCAAGCCCCTGATTGTGGGGCAGCGAGACCACGTGATCCACACCGTTTTCCCGGGCAACCTCCACTGTGCGGTCAGTGGAGCCATCGTCGATCACGAGCCACTCTACCTGGTCGAAACCCTCGACCTGACGTGGGAGATCAGCAAGCGTGACGGCGAGTGTCCCCTCCTCATTCAAGCATGGGATCTGGATGATAAGCTTTGACAATCCACCCTCTTCTCTTTTTTCTTAAGACCGGCTGGCTGCCATTCACGGCATGGACCTGAAGAACTTTGGATATGACGCCAATTGATCGCGAGGCGGCTTTTAAACCAGGGACTCGATCCGTCCAGCCCGAAGCGTCATTTTCTTCGTGCAAACGCGCTCGATGAGCGCTTCGTCGTGGCTGGCCAATACGATGATGCCGGCCTTTTCCGCCAGTTCGTTCATCCGTTGTTTGGCTTTTTCCTGGAACGATGCGTCGCCGGCGCCAATCCATTCATCCATCAGCAGAATTTCGGGCTCGAGCGTGGTCGCCGCCGCAAATGCCAGGCGCGCCGCCATGCCCTGGCTGTACGCCTTGAACGGCAGGTCGATGAAGTCACCCAGTTCGCTGAAATCGATTATTTCTTCCATCTTCTCTTCGATCTCGGTCGCCGTCCAGCCGCTGATCAATCCTCTCAGCACGATGTTCCTGCGCCCGGTGGCCTCCGGGCGAAACCCTATGTTGATGTTGAACAGGGCATCGACCTTGCCCGCGATCGATATCGTGCCACCCGACGGCTGATAGATTCCATATAGAACCTTGAGCAGCGTTGTCTTGCCGGCACCATTCGGGCCGACAAGGCCCAACCGGTCGCCTGCCTTGAGTTCGAAGCTGACATCGTCGAGCGCCTGCACGACCTGCTTGGTGCCCGACTTGGCTATGTTGCCGCCAAGAGCGCTGCGACGCCGGCCAGGCGCCGAAAGTGTCAATTTTTCGAACAGACGATAAACGAGGCTGACATTGTTCAGTTGGATGGATGTCATGGAACTCAGATCAGGAAAACGATGCGTTTGCGATAACGGCCCAACAACAGCAACGCAAGAGCCCATAGGCCGAGACTGATGTAACCAGCCACGGCCAACGCATGCGTCGGAAATATGCCGGCCGTGATCGGCTCACGCACGCCCTCCAGGAAATAGGTGAAAGGATTCCAATGATAGGCATATTTTTGGACGCCTCCCTGACCGCTATAGACCCAGAACACCGGCGTGAAGAACATGCCGACCCGCATCAGATTCCCGACGATGAACTCACTATCGGGAAAGAAGGCGCCCAAGAACGCAAAAACCGTTACGAATGCAGGCGTTGCCAAGATGATGAGCAGTAGACCCAGCAGCGACAGCAGCCAATTCGCGCTGATCCCGTAACCGCCCAGCAGCAGAACAAGAACGCAACCCGCCAACGAATAAGCAGCCCTGATGATGCATTGCATCGTCAATCGCATCACATAGACGAACAGCGGCAGCGTTGTGCCTTGAATGAAGCTCGCTTCTCGCTGGAAGAGCGACACGCTCATGGTGATGGTCTCGGTGAGATAGAACCAGACCAGCATGCCGATGGCTACATAGGCTATATAGCTTGGGTTGCTGGCGTCGGTGGTCACGAAAACAAAGACAAAAGTGCCGACGAAAGCGAAATAATTGACCAGCATCCAAAGCGGGCCGAGCGTCGTGCGTCTGTGCTGGTCGCCGATGTCCTCGTGGGCAAGCGCGATCCAGACCCGGTGTAATCTCATGGCCTTTGAGATATCGTCAAAAGCGCCGTTTAGTGCCGCAATCATAGCTGGGAGTATCGCAATCCGTTATTCTGGCGCATTATTCTTCGCTGGCCATAGCGAACCACCAAGCCCGTCTCTAATAGCCATTTCGATGGGCATATGGCAACGCATTGCGTCGTAACGCGGTGGGGAGCAGAGTCAACTGCGGCAAAACTGAACGCATGCTGATGCTGTGTGACTTATCTATTAGCTCTTGATAATGTTTCCTTTGCGGCAATCGCCCCAGCATGATCCATGTTCTCCACTGGACGCCTCTTCTCGAAAAAACCTCTAGCTATGCCCTCCGCCCCGCAGTATGCGATACACCACGGCGGGGGCCGGGGATGGCACTTAAGGTGGATTGGTCGCGAAGTATCTTCGTGTTCGCACTTCGCTGGTGTCGATCCCCTTGAGCCTGGAGTCTAGTGCCGTCCAATGAATTCTTACCTCGAATCAGTATTCGGGCTCAGGCCACAGATGCGGCGCGTCTTCATCATGGTCCAGGACGTGGTCATGGTCCTGGTCGCCGTGGCGCTCAGCCTCGTGCTTTCGCGGTCTAATCTTTCGTTCGACGCGCTCTCCAAGGAGGGTCTGGCGACATGGGCGGGCATCGTCGTCATCAGTCATTTGCTGTTCCGCTACAGTGGCCTCTACACCACCGTCTGGCGCTTCGCCTCGACGCCGGACTTTTTCAACATCCTGAAGAGCTGCGCGATCTTGACGTTCACTCTTTATGTGGCGTCGCTGCTGCTGCGGTTTTACCGGCCGGTGGCGGGGCTCAACGAGCGTCAGTTCATCGTCTTCTTCCTCGTCTCCTTCACGATCATATCGGCACCCCGGCTGTTCTACCGCTTCCTGCGTGACGGCGCGAGCTGGGGGATTCTGAGCCGCAAGACCGACATCAGGCAGGCCAAGCGCGCTCTGTTCGTCGGCCGGCTCGGCGAGGCCGACCTGATCATCCGCTTCACGCGCACGGCGCAACCGGCGGACTATTCCATCGCAGGCATCATGGCGACCGAGCGCGGCGCCCCGTTGGGCACGCGGATTCAAGGTGTTCCCGTGGTGGCGACCATGCCGCGCCTGATCGATGTCCTGGAAGACTATGCGACCGGCACCAAAAGCCTGGACTTGCTGATTTTCGGCAGCGGCGCCGAGCACGAAATCGAGGACTATTCGGAACTCGTGCGCATTGCCCGGCACGGCGACATAAATGTGGTGCAGTTCTCAGGCCTTTCGGAGTTGGAACAACACGGAAAGCTGGTTCTCGACACCGTCGAGATGGAAACGATCCTGCGCCGTCCGGCGGTCGCGTCCGACATCCAGCGCATCGGCGCCTTTGTCAGCGGCAAACGCGTTCTGGTAACCGGCGGTGCCGGTTCTATCGGCCAGACGCTGGTCAAGCGGTCGCTGGAACTGGGAGCCGAGGCGGTGCTGGTCGCTGACAACTCCGAATTCGGCATCTTCCAGCTGAGCCAGTATGTTGACGAGAAGGACCATGACCGACTCAAGGTCCGCATCGTCGATGTCTCCGACCGGCGCCAGATAACGCGTGTCGTCACGGAATTCCGGCCGGACATCATCTTTCACGCCGCGGCGCTCAAGCACGTGCCGCTGCTCGAGGAGAACTGGGATTCGGCCATTCAAACCAACATTTTCGGAACGCTCGTCTGCGCCGAGGTTGCCGCCAAGTGCGGGGTTGCGCAATTTGTCCTGATATCGAGCGACAAGGCGGTGGATCCCTCATCGGTGCTTGGCATGACGAAGCGGGCCGCCGAACAGATCATCAGTGCCTTGCACGGCACGCCGGCAGGCGAGACGGGCGGGCGCCTCCCGGCCACCAAGTTCATTGCAGTGCGGTTCGGCAATGTCTTCGGCAGCAATGGTTCGGTGGCGACCATATTCCAGGCGCAGATCGAGGCTGGGGGACCCGTCACCATCACCGACCGACGCATGACGCGCTATTTCATGACCGTGGCCGAAGCCGTCGATCTCGTCATCATGTCGGCGGCCGATGCCGCGTCGCGGCAGAGCGGACACGATTACGCCGTCTATATGCTCGACATGGGCAAGCCGGTGCCGATTCTTGAAGTGGCCGAAACGATGATCCGCTTGTCCGGAAAGAGCCCATACAAGGACATCGCGATCCGGTTCACCGGCATCAGGCCGGGCGAAAAACTTCACGAAACGCTGCATGGCGAAGACGAGGAACTCGTCGAACTCGGCATCTCGAAGGTTTTCGGCCTCAGCACGGACGTCGTGGAATGGTCGGATGTCCAGGTCGCGCTCACGGCCCTGCAGCAGTCGGCGAAAAACCAGGACAAGGCTGGCGCGCTCGCCGCATTGGCAGGTCTCGACCGCGCCAAGAAGGCCAGGGCAAGTGCACGTCAAGACGCGATCCCGAAAACGGCGGGGCAGGCGAGCTAGGCCCGTTCAGAATTCAGAAAGCGATCTTGCTCGTGAGCAAAGATGATCTGCGCATCGCGGTCCTGATGGGCACGAAAGACGGCGCCGCCTTCATCGAGGAGCAGCTGCAGTCCCTGCTCGAGCAGTCGCACCCTCTGGTCGACTTGTGGATTTCAGACGATGGCTCCACCGATGGCACGACCGCCATCATCGAGACATGGAAATCCCGCTGGCGGCCCAAGGGGCGGATGACGCTGGTAGAGGGGCCGCGGCAAGGCTTCGCCGCCAATTTCCGCTCCATGATCGTCGACCGACGCATCGAGGCGGACTGCTATGCCTTCTGCGACCAGGACGATATCTGGGAGACCGACAGGCTGGAGAGCGCTATCAGCTGGATGCGGACCCAGGATGCGAAAACCCCGCTGATGTTTTGTTCGCGAACCGCAACCATGACGGAAACAGGAAGCCTTGTCGGCCATTCGCCGCTGTTTGCCCGGCCGCCATCCTTTCGCAATGCGCTTGTGCAAAGCATCGCCGGCGGCAACACAATCCTGCTCAACGCCGCGGCACGCGACCTGCTGGCCAGGGCCTCCACGCGGACCGGGTTCGTCAGCCATGACTGGTGGGCCTATCTCATAGTGACCGCCGCCGCCGGCATCGTCCGCTACGATCCGCGACCGCTGGTGCGCTACCGGCAGCACGCGGCAAACCTGGTCGGCGCCAACGTGTCCTGGAAAGCAAGGTTCTCTCGGCTTGGCCGCCTGTTCAAGGGGGAATTCGCCGGCTGGACGGACCTCAACCTCGACGGTCTCGCCGTCAATCGCGATCTCCTGACCGAGGACGCGACGGCGTGCCTCGACCTTTTCATCCGCGGGCGCAACGGTGGCCTTTCCCGCCGCTTGGCAGGCTTGCGCCAAAGCGGCGTCTATCGGCAGACCGTTTCCGGAAACATTGGGCTCTATCTCGCCTTCATCCTGGGGCGCATCTGAACATTGCGACGGCTGCGTGGCGCGCTTGGTCAAGAGATCGGCTCATGCTACGTCGACCGGATTGACGGCATTGGCCTGCGGCGTTGCCTCGGGACTTCGGCAGGGAGCACTATCGGCCGTTCATGAAGACAGCCAAGCAAATCTTCGATATTGCCGGTGCGGCTCTGCTGCTGGTGGCCACATCTCCTGTCTTGGCGCTCACCGTCCTTGCCGTTCGGGCATCGTCGCCGGGCCCGGCTATTTTTTCACAGGTGCGGGTCGGCCGTGACGGTCGGCTTTTTCGCTGCCACAAGTTGCGCACGATGTATGTCGGGACGCCGTCACTACCCTCGCATGAGGCGCCGGCGGATTCCGTGACATCGGTCGGGAAGGTCCTACGGAAGTTCAAGCTCGACGAGCTGCCGCAATTCTGGAATGTCCTGAAGGGCGAAATGAGCCTGGTCGGGCCGCGCCCCTGCCTGCCGACCCAAAGCGAGTTGATCGAGTGTCGCAGGCGGCTGGGGGTTTTGGCGGCGCTGCCGGGCATAACCGGCCTGGCCCAGATCAGGTGCATCGACATGTCGAACCCGGAGCTTTTGGCCGAAACGGATGCTGCCTACCTCCGCACTGCGTCGTTCTGGCTCGATCTTCGGATACTGTTTGGAACGCTCTACCGCAGACCATGATCCCAAAAAGTGGAAGCCGGTTTTTGGGAAAGATCATGGTCAAGCAAGAAAGTCAGGATCTACCGAGCCGCGCCAGCTCGGCCAGCCGCTCGACCGTGCGGGCTTCAGGCGTCCACCCCTGCGATACCAGCAGGGCGGGGTCGCATATCTGTGTCGCGGTCAGGCTGTCCCAGAACGCCCGCCTGCCGAGCGCGGCCACGACCGGCCGTATCAGACCGGCCGGCACAGCCATCAGGCGCTCACGCCGCCCCAAACCTCTGCGAAAGGCGGCGATGATGGCCTCGACGGCGACCGGCGGCACATCTGCGCCGACATAGATCGGGCGAAGCGGTCCGGAATGGCTGAGCAGGTGCGACACTGCTCGCACCGCGGCCTCGGAAGACATCAGCGAGCGGATTCCGGTCAAGGCACCCGTCGGCAGCGGCAGCGGCGTATCGGCAAGGCGCATCAGCGTTGCCAGATTCCCCCTCATGCCGCTTCCATAAACCGGAGGCAGGCGCAACACGGCGGCGTCCGAGCGGCCGTGTAACGCGTAGGCGTCCAAAACCTTGATCTCGCCTTCGCGCTTCGAGCGTCCATAGGCGCATTGTGGGGCAGGAAGCGTGTCCTCGTCGATCGTTGCGCTGACGTGCGCGCCGATCACCGCTCGGATCGAGGAGAGATGGATGAAACGTCCGCTTATCTGGGCGGCCGCGGCATGCGCCAGCCTTGCGCTCAGTTCCACATTGGCCGCTTGGTAATCGGCTTCGGTTGCATTTCCCTGATCATTGTTGAGGCCGGCGCAATGGACGACGTCAGTCATATGCCGGGTCAGTTCCAGGAAGGCGGCGGCCGGCGCATCGAAGCCGGGCATCGGCACAGTCTCGTTCTCCGAACCAAGCCTCTCGGGATGGCGGGAGGCGAGGCGAAGCTCGGCACCGGCTTCGCGAAGGTGGCGCACGACAAGGCGCCCGATGAAACCTGTCGCGCCCGTGACCAGAACCTTCATGGCCTTACCCGAAACAGCTCTTTGGTGGCTGATGGAAGTGCTCGCTCTTCCATCACTGGTGCAAGTGCCTGCTCTTCCAACAAAGGAACATGGCGTCCGGAGGCGAGATATGTTCCGCTCACCAGGAAGACCATCAGCACCGAGTCCAGAATGTCATGGCCGATCAGGATGCCTGTCATTCCGGCCGTCAGATAGGTGATCACCACGACAACAATCATGGTCGCGCCGAACCGCTCGCTCGGATCGTTGCTGTTTCGCAAGACCCGGGCGGCATTTCCAGCGGCAACGATAAAGATCGCCGCCAGCGTCACGGCACCCAGAATTCCCGCTTGCACCAGGGCGGTCAGGAAGCCGTTGTGAAAATGGTTGAAGCCTGTGTCCATCGCGAACTGCTCATGAAAGCCCTGCTTGATCAGATGCTGGGTTGCACCCACACCGTGCCCGAACAGTGGCATGTCATGGAATGCTTTGAGGCCGATCTCCCAAAGCGCAACACGTATTCCCAACGAGGTGTCGTAATTGCCGCCAGCCCCAAGCGCACCCCAATCGGAGCGCAAAAAATCGACCCGCCCGGATATCGCCTGGAAGCTGGAAGCGGCGATCACGACGCCGACCGCTGCCAGCAGCAGCAGCAGGCGAACGGCATTCCTGCCTCTGAGCCTGTGCCGGTTGATCAGCATGACGGCGATGCCGGCGATCAGCAGTGCCAGCCAGACGATACGCGAGCCGGAATAGATGACGGCGATCGTCCCTGCCAGTGCCGCGTAGAAGAGGGGTGTCCGGGCTTGCTCAACACCGGACAAGGCGCCAGCCACACACATCACCACGGCAAGGCACACCACGGTTGCGAAGACGATCGGATTTCCGGCTCCACCCTCGGCCCTGACGCCAATCCAATATTGCTGGATGACGGCCATGAGCAGCGCGGCAAAACAGGCGGCCATGCTGGAAAGCACGATGATGCGGGTAAGCGTGGTTTTCTGAGTGATGCTCCAGGTCGAATAGGACACGGGAAAAAACAGGAAGGTGACGAGCGGGATAAGATGTGGCGCATCCCGGGCGAACGAATTGTTGACGATGGACGCCAGGAGATTGGAGGCGCAGTAGGCATAGATCGCGACCGTCATCCAGATCATGGCCCGGTCGGCGTTGAAGCGCCTTTTCCGTAAAGCAGTCAGCAGGACTGACGAAAGGCCTCCGCCATTGAATACAAAGCTGACCACCGATCCCAGAACCGGTGGAAAAAAGAAGCAAAGGATGGAGAAGTAGTTGTTGATCCGCGAAGGCGTGAATTGCTGTCTCAGGGATGAAAGCCGGGTCAATTTTCGGGCTCGCTGTCTTCGGCTAGTTTCATGCGGCGGATCTTGTTTGGCGAAGTTTAATGCGCTCGCCTCGAAATTGCCCATGATGCACTTGCCCACTTCCCGAGGCTGGTATAGCGGCTGCCCCCCATTTTCGATAGTGTATAGGGCAGATTGCCACCGAAAAGCGGCGGCAGGCGCGGGCCGACCAGAGGAAGTCCCTTGAAAGCCGCAGCTGATCCATTCAAGCAATATTTTCCCCGCGTTTTCTGGGCCGTTGAGCTTGCAGGCAGGAATTTCCGGATTTGCCGGCATCTGTGGAAAATTCATTCTCGAACCATGTGCGGCCGGGTCAGTCCAGCATTGTTCTTGACAATGGCGATCTGCTAGAACGCCGGCACGAGAAAGAACGTCCAGAAACAAGGCTCGAACCGGGCGCGAAGAGCTCGATGATTTGAGGCAAGGTCTTCTGTTGGAAGATACGAAAGAACGCCCACGGCCCATGACAACAGCGCTTACGCATCTTCAGCGGCTTGAAGCCGAGTCCATCCATATATTCCGTGAGGTTGCGGCCGCTTTTGCCAAGCCGGTCATGCTCTATTCGGTTGGCAAGGATTCATCCGTGTTGATGCATCTGGCGATGAAGGCGTTTTATCCCGCCAAGCCGCCGTTCCCCTTTCTTCACGTCGACACGACGTGGAAGTTCCGCGAGATGATCGCCTTTCGCGATCAGATGGCGCAGAAACTCGGCTTCGATCTCCTGGTTCATGTCAATGAAGACGGCGTGCGCGACAACATCAATCCGTTCGACCATGGTTCGAACACCCACACCCATGTCATGAAGACCGTGGCGCTGCGCCAGGCGCTCGACAAATACGGTTTCGATGCGGCCTTTGGCGGCGCTCGTCGCGACGAGGAGAAATCGCGCGCCAAGGAGCGCATCTTTTCCTTCCGCAACGCCCAGCATGTGTGGGATCCGAAGAACCAGCGCCCCGAAATGTGGAAGATATTCAACACCCGCATCGCATCGGGTGAATCGATCCGCGTCTTTCCGCTGTCGAACTGGACCGAACTCGATATCTGGCAGTACATCCTGCAGGAAAGTATCCCGATCGTGCCGCTCTATTTCGCCAAGGAACGACCGGTGGTGGAACGCGACGGCATGCTGATCCTGCGGGACGACGAGCGCATGAAACTGCGCCCCGGCGAGACGGTGGAGAACAGGCTGGTGCGGTTCCGCACGCTTGGCTGCTATCCGCTGACCGGCGCCATCGAATCGGATGCCGACACGCTGGAAGCCATCGTCGGCGAAATGCTGACGGCACGGACGTCCGAACGGCAGGGTCGCCTGATCGACCGCGATGAAGCCGGCTCGATGGAAAAGAAGAAGCGCGAGGGGTACTTTTGACCATGCGCCACATCATGGCAAAGAGCCTCGCTCCCACCGACGGCGTTCGCGACTATCTGGCTGCGCAGGAGAAGAAGTCGCTGCTGCGCTTCCTGACCTGCGGCTCGGTCGATGACGGCAAGTCGACGCTGATCGGGCGCCTGCTGTCCGACACCAAGCAGATTTTCGAGGACCAGCTCGCCGCGCTCGAACGCGATTCGCGCAAGCATGGCACGACGGGCGACGACATCGATTTCGCGCTGCTGGTCGACGGTCTGGAGGCCGAGCGCGAGCAAGGTATCACCATCGACGTCGCTTACCGCTTCTTCGCCACGCCGAAACGCAAATTCATCGTTGCCGACACACCTGGCCACGAGCAATACACCCGCAACATGGCCACCGGCGCCTCGACCGCCGACCTGGCGATCGTGCTGATCGATGCCCGGCAGGGTGTGCTTCGCCAGACAAGGCGGCATTCGATCATCGCCTCGCTGCTCGGCATCCGCCACGTCGTGCTGGCCGTCAACAAGATCGATCTTGTCGATTTCGATCAGGCGGTTTTCGACCGGATCGTCGAAGACTACGGGCAATTCTCGCGCGATCTCGGCTTCCAGACCATTGTGCCGATCCCGATGTCGGCCCGTTATGGCGACAATGTCAGCCGCCGGTCGGAAAGCATGGAATGGTATTCCGGTCCGACGCTGATCGAGCATCTCGAAACCGTGTCGGTCGACGAAGCGATGGTCGAACTGCCGTTTCGTTTCCCTGTCCAGTATGTCAACCGTCCCAATCTCGACTTTCGCGGCTTTGCCGGCACGGTCGCCTCCGGCTCGGTTGCGCCCGGCGACGAGGTCGTTGTCGCCAAGTCCGGCAAATCCTCGCGCGTCAAGCGGATCGTCTCGTATGGCGGCGATCTCGCCCAGGCGGCCGCCGGCCAGGCCGTCACGCTCGTCCTCGATGACGAAGTCGAAATCTCGCGCGGCAACATGCTGGTTTCGCCTGCCGCACGGCCGCAAGTCGCCGACCAGTTCGCCGCCAACATCGTCTGGTTCGACGAGCATGCGTTGCTGCCAGGCCGCTCTTACATCCTGCGCACCGAGACCGACCAGACCAGCGCCACCGTCACCGACCTGAAATATCGGATCAACGTCAATGACTTTGCCCATGAAGCGGCAAAGTCGCTCGACATGAACGAAGTCGGCATCTGCAACATTTCGACGCGGACGCCGATCGCCTTCGATCCCTTCGCCGAAAACCGCACCACCGGCGCCTTCATCCTGATCGACCGCATCTCCAGCGCCACGGTCGGCGCCGGCATGATCCTGCACTCGTTGCGCCGCGCCGAAAACATCCATTGGCAGTCGCTCGATGTCGGCAAGCGCGTGCGCGCCGACATGAAGAACCAGCGGCCCGCCGTGTTCTGGTTCACCGGGCTGTCGGGTTCCGGCAAGTCGACCATCGCCAACCTGTTCGAAAAGAAGCTGTTCGCCACCGGCCGCCACACTTATATCCTGGACGGCGACAACGTCCGTCACGGTCTCAACCGCGATCTTGGCTTCACCGACGCCGATCGCGTCGAGAACATCCGCCGCGTTGCTGAAGTGGCGCGTTTGATGGCCGATGCCGGATTGATCGTCATTGTTTCGTTCATTTCGCCCTTCAGCGCCGAGCGGCGCATGGCACGTGAATTGATGGCCGACGGCGAATTCGTCGAGGTGTATGTCGATACGCCTTTCGAGGAATGCGCCCGGCGTGATCCGAAGGGCCTCTACGCGCGCGCGCTGAATGGCGAGATCAAGAATTTCACCGGCGTCGATTCCCCTTATGAAGCGCCGGAAACCCCGGAGGTCCATCTTCGGACACTCGGCAAGTCGGCCGAAGAGATGGTCGACGCCCTGGAACACTGGCTGAACGAGCGCGACATTGCCGAAGACCAATACGATAGCGGCGGCGGCATCTGACGACAGGCTGATGCTTGAAATCTTCGAGCGCCTGGCCTTGTCGGCCGGGCGCGAGGTGATGCGTGTGTTCCACGCCGGCTGTGCGGTTGACCGTAAGTCCGACGCCTCGCCGGTGACCGAGGCGGACCGCGAGAGCGAAAAGATCATTCTCGCCGGACTGCGTGCCGCATTTCCCGATATCCCCTGCGTGGCCGAGGAAGAAGCTTCCGCCGGCATCGTGCCGCCCGATCTGGACGGGGCTTTTTTTCTGATCGATCCGCTCGATGGGACCAAGGAGTTCGTTAACCGCCGCACCGATTTCACCGTCAACATCGCGCTGGTCCGCGATGGCGTGCCGGAAGTCGGCGTCGTCTTTGCGCCCTGCACGGGCCGCTTCTTTTCCGGCCTGCCGGGCAGGGCGGAATCACTCGAAATCGATGGCGATTACCAGATCGTCGGCCGCCGGCCGATCGCGGCGAGAGCGGCCGCGACGCCGCTGGCCGTCGTCGCCAGTCGGTCTCACAACACACCGGAAACCGAGGCCTATATTCGCGACCTCGGTGCCGCCGAAATCGTTTCGGTCGGTTCGTCCTTGAAGTTCTGCCTTCTCGCCAGTGCCGAGGCTGATGTCTATCCGCGCTTCGGCCGCACCATGGAATGGGACACAGCGGCGGGCGACGCCATCCTGCGCGCCGCCGGCGGCATGACGCGCACGCTGGACGGCCAACCTCTGGTCTATGGCAAGCGCAGGCAAAGCGACGACGAGGATTTTGCCAATCCGCATTTCATTGCCAGCGGCAGGGCGGCGGGCCCCGGCTGAGAAAGGCTCGGCAGCTTACTCTGCCGCGGCCTGCGCCGAATTCGAGCCGATATAGTTGCGGATCGTCTCGATGATGCGGTCCTGGTCGGCTTCGCTGAGATAAGGGTGCATGGGCAGGCACAGGATCCGCTTCGGCAGGTCTTCCGATACGGCAAGGCCGGTCGGCGTGCGCGGGTAGTCGCGATAAGCGACCTGGGCATGCAGCGGCTTCACGTAGTAAATGACAGACGGAATGCCCTTTTCGCCGAGATGCGCCCTCAGCCCGTCGCGCTTGGGCGTCTCGATGGCGTATTGCGCCCAGGCCGAACGGCTGCCGTCCAGATTGCGGGCGGCGGTGACGATGTCGCCAAGCCCTTCGGCATAGCGCTTTGCCACCACCTGGCGGGCGACCATCTCGTCTTCGAGGATTGCCAGCTTCTCGATCAGGATCGCCGCCTGGATCGTGTCGAGGCGTGAATTGATGCCGACGCGGACATTGTCGTACTGCGTCTCGCCCTTGCCATGGAAGGCGAAGGAGCGAAGCTGCTCGGCCAGCGCATCGTCATTGGTGAACATCGCGCCGCCGTCGCCGTAGCAGCCAAGCGGCTTGGCCGGATAGAAGCTGGTCGATCCGACATGGCCGAAAGCACCGCACATCTTGCCGTCGAGCGAACCGCCCATCGACTGGGCGGCATCCTCGATCACCATCAGCCCTTCTCGGCTGGCGATCGCCATGATCGCCTCGTAGTCGGCGGCAAGGCCAAACAGATCGACGGGAATGATTGCCTTCGGCTTCAGCCTTCCTTCCTTGTTGATCATGGCAATGGCCGCTTCGAGGCTGGCAATGTCGATGTTGTAGGTATGTGGGTCGACATCGACGAACACCGGCTCGGCCTTGGCCAGCGCCACCACTTCGGCGGTGGCGGCGAAAGTGAAGCTCGGCACGAACACGGCGTCGCCCGGGCCGACGCCGGCCGCAAACAGCGGCAACAGCAGTGCATCGGTGCCGTTGGCGCAGGCCACGACATGCTTGGTGCCGATATAGGCGGCGAGCTTGTTCTCGAATTCGGTGACTTGCGGGCCAAGAATATAACGGCCTTCGTCGACGACACGGTCGATCGCGGCCTTCAGCCGGTCGCGGATTCGTTCGCGCTGCGCGCCAAGATCGATGAACTGCATGTCGGCCTCAAAACGGGTTAGCCAGATAATCGGCCGCTGGTACCAGAGTTGCGCTTGCCGAGAAAGCCGGGCAGGCGGAGCCCAAATTGCCCAAGTGTCGCAGTCCGTTACCAGTATTTCCCGGCGAATGTCAGTCAGATGCCGGAAATCCGGGCTTCGTCGGGCGCCATCCCGCCCTTATAGCCCTGTAAAAGAGCCCTGCGAAACATAAAGTGATCGATTGGGCTCAACTTATGTTGAGCGTTGCTCAGGCGATTTCATGTCGCCAGGGTGGATTGGCGCCGGCCCGCGACACGGTCACTGCCGCCGCCTTCGCGCCGAGCGCCAGCGCCTTGTGGATGGCGTCTTTCGACAAGGCGGAAATCGCCGCCTTGGTCAGCAGGCCCTGCTCATGCAAGGAGGCGAGGATGCCGGCGTTGAAGGTATCGCCGGCGCCGACCGTGTCGACCACCTCGACCTTTTCCGGCATGACGGTGACGGCATGTTCCCTGGTATAGCCGACGGCGCCTTCGCTGCCATGGGTGACGACGATCAGCTTCGGGCCTCGGTCCAGCCAGTTGCGGATGACATCCTCGTGCGAGCCGGCTTCGCCGAACCAGTTCAGGTCTTCGTCCGACAATTTCACGATGTCGGCCATCGCCATCATCGCGCGAATGCGCCTGAGGTGCTTGGCCTTGTCCGGTATGAAGTTCGGCCGGATGTTGGGATCGAGCATCATCACTCGACTTTCATGCTCGCGCCGCATGAACTCCTCATAGGCACTGCCGGCGGGCTCCGAAATCAGGCTGATGGCACCAAACAGCATGGCTTCGATCTCGCTGCCAAGCTGCGGCAGGTCGTCGACGGTCAGCATGCGGCCGGCGGTGTTCTCGTCATAGAAAGTGTAGGTCGCCTGGCCGTTGGTGAGCTTGACGAAGGCCAGCGTCGTTGGCCGTGGTGAGGTGTGCGCATAGGTGGAGCTGACCTTGCTTGCCCCCAGCGCATCCCGGAACTGGCCGCCGAACAGATCCGACGACAGGCCCGAAAAGAAGCCTGCCGGCGCGCCGAGCCGGCCAAGCGCGATCGCCGTGTTGAACACCGCGCCGCCGACATAAGGCGCAAAGGCCGGCTCACCCGCTGTCGTCGTGCGCGGCAGCATGTCGATCAGGGCTTCGCCGCAGCAGAGGATCATGGCTTCCTGGTCTCCGGCGGATGGATCACGCCCTTGCGTATGATGATGTTGGCGTAGAGCCGCGGCTCGCTGGTCGCGACGATGGCATGCGCCGATTTGACCCGTGCATAGAAGTCGGCGCCGGCCAGCGCAACCACCTTGCGGTCCGGCGCGCGTTTGGCGCAGATCGCCTCGATCTCATGGTGGACAGGATCGGCAAGCGAGGGATCGCCTTTGACAGAGGCGCGAAACAGCGCCTCTGGAACGGCGTCGTCTACCGGCAGCACGCTCAAGATCGCGTCGAGCACCGGGATGAGATGGTGCCCGTCGGCTCGCACCAGCCGGGTGGCCTGTTGTTCGGCCGGATAGTTTCCGTCGACAAGGGCGATTTCGTCGCCATGGCCCATGGCACGCAACGTGGCCAGAAGCTCCGGACCGAGCAGCGCCGGGATTCCGATCAGCATCAGGCGCTCCTGGAAATCGTCGTCGAGCCGATCAGGAAGCGTTCGGAAAGGGGCAGGCTGGCGCCGCCGAGCGCCCGGGCGTGAATGCCGACGGTTCCCTCGCGAACGGCGGGCAGCTTCAGGCCTTCGCCGTCGATCGTGGCGATTGCCGCGATGATGGCGTCGACCAGCCGGCGGCGCACCGCCTTCGGCATCCAGCCGTCGATCACCGCCGCTTCGAAATCGATGACCGAGGATGCGGCGACGATGGCGTAGGCAAGGGCTTGCGAGGCACTGGCGATCCAGTCGTCGAGTTCGGAGCCGATCTCGCCCCAGTCTTCCGGCGATGTCCACAGATGCGAGGCCTCGACGCCGCGCGCATTGAGCGCCTTTTCGAGCATGGCGATGGACGCCACGTCGATCAGCTGGGCCGGTTTGCCGTCCGGTCCGGGTACGGGCATCGAACCCAGCGCGCCGGCATTGCCGGTCGGGCCGCCAAACAGCCGGCCATTCAGCACGATTCCGCCGCCGGCAAAGGCGCCGATGTAAAAATAGACGAAGTCACGCGCGGCACCCGCCTGGCCGAAGACGAGCTCGGCGCCGCAGGCCGAAGTCGCATCGTTCTGCAAATAGACCGGAAAATCGCATTGCGCCTGGATGTCGGCCCTGATGTCGCGGTGGCGCCATTCGTCCATGACGTCGCGCGGGGCGCCGGCGGTATCGGCCCAGTTCCACAATTCGAACGGCATGGCGATGCCGAGCCCGGCGATGCGCTTGTCCTGTGCAGGCGTCAGCTCGCCGCGCATCTGCCGCATGCCGTTGCTGACGAAGTCTACTGTCTCGCGCGGCGCCGGGTAGCGATAGGAATGCTGCAGCATCGAACGGACATGGCCAAGGAAATCGATCAGCACCAGTTCGGCGCTGCGGCGGCCGATCTTGAGACCGATGAAGAAAGCGCCTTCGGGATTGAGCGCCATCGGGATGGAGGGTTGGCCGATCTTGCCGCGCAACGGCGCCTGGCGCAGCAGAAGGCTTTCTTCCTCCAGCTCGCGCATGATGACCGAAACCGTCTGCGCCGAAAGCCCGGTCATGCGGGCGATGTCGGATTTCGCCAGGCTGCCGTGCTGGCGCACCAACGAGAGCACCAACCGCTCATTGTGGTCGCGCATGCCGCTCTGGTTGGTGCCGCGGTGAATGAGGCTGTCATTCACCTCGGGCGAACCGTGCCTCGCAATGGCGGTTTCCACCCTGTTCCTCCCGTCGTTTCCCCTCAATGCTTTTGGGCCAGAATGGGTGAATGAAGCAAGGCTGTCAATAATAAATAAGAGTGATTTAATTATTGACAGAAGCTTCGGCCTGGTGTCTGTTGAGGCAGCGTCCACGCTGGGAGAATTTCGTTGGATGCGCTGCAGGTGCCGGTTGGCCGGCATCGGAATGGTTCCACTGGGAGGAAATCGTGACCAATACAAAACTGTTGAAATCGACCGTGTTTGCCGCCGCGGCTCTGGGGTTGGTGGCGTTTGCGTCGTCCGCATCCGCGGCCGGTGTCGGTGCCTGTCTGATCACCAAGACCGACACCAATCCCTTCTTCGTCAAGATGAAGGAAGGCGCCACGGCGAAGGCCAAGGAACTCGGCGTCGACCTCAAGACCTACGCCGGCAAGATCGACGGCGACAGCGAGAGCCAGGTCGCGGCGATCGAGAGCTGCATCGCCGACGGCGCCAAGGGCATCCTGATCACTGCATCCGACACCAAGGGCATCGTGCCGACCGTGAAGAAGGCGCGCGATGCCGGCCTGCTGGTGATCGCGCTCGACACGCCGCTCGATCCGATCGACGCCGCCGACGCGACCTTTGCGACGGACAATCTCGAAGCCGGCAAGCTGATCGGTTCCTGGGCAGCCGCCACGCTCGGCGACAAGGCCAAGGACGCCAAGATCGGCTTCCTCGACCTGACGCCTTCGCAGCCGACTGTCGACGTGCTGCGCGACCAGGGCTTCATGATGGGCTACGGCATCGATGTGAAGGATCCCAACAAGATCGGCGATGAGGACGATCCCCGCATCGTCGGCCACGACGTCACCAATGGCAACGAAGAGGGCGGCCGCAAGGCGATGGAGAACCTTCTGCAGAAGGACAACACCATCAACGTCATCCACACCATCAACGAACCGGCCGCTGTCGGCGCCTATCAGGCGCTCAAGGCTGTCGGCCTCGAAAGCCAGGTGTTGATCGTTTCCGTCGACGGCGGCTGCCCCGGCGTGAAGTCGGTGGCCGAAGGTGTCATCGGCGCGACGTCGCAGCAATATCCGTTGCAGATGGCAGCACTCGGCATCGAGGCGATCGCTGCTTTCGCCAAGGACGGAACCAAGCCGAAGCCGACCGAAGGCAAGGACTTCTTCGATACCGGCGTCAACCTGGTGACCGACAAGCCGGCCACCGGCGTGAAGTCCATCGACACCAAGGAAGGCCTCGCCAAATGCTGGGGCTGATGCCGGTCTGACAGGCATCTACCGAACCTGGGCGGTCGGGGCTTGATCCCCGGCCGCTTCGGGTGGACGATGGCTCGCGTGACCGCGAACAATCCCGGCAGCAGACCGGAAAGGCGTGGACTGGCGTCGGCGTTTGGCTGAAGCCTATGGGGAGTAAACATGGCTCAAGCTCAGGAATTCGAGAAGGTTCTCTCGAGCAGCGACACCAGCGTTGCTGCTTTTGACGAGCACAAATCGGCCGTCAAGCGCATCCAGCATTTCCTGCATTCGACGCCGGCCGCGGTGCCGCTGATCGTCCTGGTTCTGGCGATCATCGTTTTCGGCATCACCATCGGTGGCCGGTTCTTTTCGTCCTACACGCTGACGCTTATCCTGCAGCAGATCGCCATTATCGGCATTCTGGGTGCTGCGCAGACGCTGGTCATCCTGACCGCGGGCATCGACCTGTCGATTGGCGTGATCATGGTGATTTCAGCGGTGATCATGGGCAATTGCGCCGTCAGCTACGGTATGCCGAGCGCGCTCGCCGTGGCGATCGGGCTTGCCGCCGGCGCGGCATGCGGGCTGCTTAACGGGGTGCTTGTCGCTTACATGAAGCTGCCGCCCTTCATCGTGACGCTTGGCACCTGGAACATCGTCATGGCCACGAACTTCATCTATTCGGCCAACGAGACGATCCGCGACACCGATGTCGACACCCAGGCGCCGCTGCTGCATCTCTTTGCCATCAGCTTCAAGGTCGGCACGGCGGTGCTGACGCTCGGCGTCATTGCCACGGTCGTGCTCGTGATGATCCTCTGGTACGTGCTAAATCACACGGCATGGGGCCGCCATGTCTACGCCGTTGGCGATGATCAGGAGGCGGCGAAGCTGTCGGGCATCCAGACCAAGAAGGTGCTGATGACGGTCTACACCCTTGCCGGGCTGATCGCCGCTTTCGCTGCCTGGGTCTCCATCGGCCGCAACGGCTCGATCTCGCCGTCGGCTGCCGTCACCGACTACAATCTCCAGGCGATCACCGCGACGGTGATCGGCGGTATTTCCCTGTTCGGCGGACGCGGCTCGATCCTGGGCACGCTGTTCGGCGCGATGATCGTCGGCGTCGTCTCCATGGGCCTCAACATGCTGGGCGCCGATCCGCAATGGAAGGTGCTGCTCACCGGTGTGCTGATCATCGGCGCCGTGGCGGTCGACCAATGGATCAGAAAGGTTTCGGCATGACCATGACCCAGGAACCCATTCTTACCGCGCGTGGCCTGGTCAAGCGCTACGGCCGCGTCACCGCCCTCGACAACGCCGACTTCGACCTCTACCCCGGCGAAATCCTTGCTGTCATCGGTGACAATGGCGCCGGCAAATCGTCGCTCATCAAGGCGATTTCCGGCGCTGCCGTGCCCGATGAAGGCGAGATCCGGCTCGAAGGAAAACCCGTCTCCTTCAAATCGCCGATGGAGGCCCGCGAAGCCGGCATCGAGACCGTCTACCAGAACCTGGCGCTGTCGCCGGCGCTGTCAATCGCCGACAACATGTTCCTTGGCCGCGAAATCCGTAAACCGGGTTTTCTGGGCGATTGGCTTCGCATGCTCGATCGCCCGGCGATGGAAAAGCGCGCCCGCGACAAGCTTACCGAACTTGGCCTGATGACCATCCAGAACATCAGCCAGGCTGTGGAGACGCTCTCGGGCGGCCAAAGGCAGGGCGTTGCCGTGGCGCGTGCGGCCGCCTTTGGCAGTCGTGTGGTGATCATGGACGAGCCGACGGCCGCCCTTGGCGTCAAGGAAAGCCGCCGCGTGCTCGAGTTGATCCTCGACGTCAAGAAGCGCGGCCTCCCGATCGTGCTGATCTCGCATAACATGCCGCATGTCTTCGAAGTGGCCGATCGCATTCACATCCATCGGCTGGGCCGTCGCCTCGCCGTCATCGACCCCAAGCAATATACGATGTCCGACGCCGTCGCCTTCATGACAGGAGCCAAGGCCCCGCCGGAGGCGGCGCTGGCGGCTTGATACATCTCGCCCAAGTGGCTGGCGCATGGCGACAACGGCAAGCACGGAACAGGGATTTGAAGCGCGGCGCGCGGGCCGTCTTGGCGCGTCACCCTTCAGAATTGCCAAATTGCCGCAGGGGGCAAGCCGGATCGAACCTGTTTAAATCGATTGAATATATGGCGGTATCAGCTAGCATGGGCTGGGAGGAGCGATGAAAGCCGGTATGATCATGGCAACCGCACGAGAGGCATCATGACGAGCGCGATGACATCCGAACCCCTTCCTCCACTGCTCGAAAATCCTGACCCAAAGACACTCGCACGTGAAGTCTTGGTTGCCCTCAAATACAGGGTCGGCAAGGACACCACCGTTGCGACCCAGTACGACTGGCTGACCGCCTCGATCAAGGTCGTGCGCGACCGGATCGTCGATCACTGGATGCAGGCGACGAGAGAGGCTTACGACCAGAAGGAAAAGCGCGTCTATTATCTGTCGCTGGAATTCCTCATCGGCCGCCTGATGCGCGATGCCTTCTCCAATCTGGGCCTGATGGACAACATGCGCGAGGCGCTGTCCTCTCTCGGTGTCGATCTCGACTTGATTGCAGCACTCGAGCCCGATGCGGCGCTCGGCAATGGCGGCCTCGGCCGGCTCGCGGCCTGCTTCATGGAAAGCATGGCGACCGTCGACATTCCGGCGCATGGCTACGGCATCCGCTATGCCAATGGCATGTTCCGGCAGGAGATTCACGACGGCTGGCAGGTCGAACTGCCAGAGACCTGGCTTGATCACGGTAACCCGTGGGAATTCGAACGTCGCGAACGCTCCTTCGAGGTTGGTTTCGGCGGTTCGGTGGAATCGATCACCTCCAAGGACGGGCGCCTCGAACGCCATGTCTGGAAACCGACCGAGCATGTGCTGGCCGTCGCCTATGACACGCCCGTCGTCGGCTGGCGGGCCAATCGCGTCAACACGCTGCGGCTCTGGTCGGGCATGCCGATCGATCCGATCCTGCTCGACAAATTCAATGCCGGCGACCACATCGGCGCGCTCGCCGAAAGCAACAAGGCCGATGCCTTGTCGCGCGTGCTCTATCCCGCCGATTCCCACAAGGCCGGGCAGGAACTGCGGCTTCGGCAGGAGTATTTCTTCTCTACCGCCTCGCTGCAGGACATCGTGCAGCGCCATCTGAGCCAATATGGCGACCTGAAGTCGCTGCCCGACAAGGCGGCGATCCATCTTAATGATACTCATCCGGCCATCGCTGTGGCGGAGTTGATGCGCCTGTTGATGGACGTCCACGGCATGGACTTCGACCAGGCCTGGGATATCACCCAGCGCACCTTCGGCTACACCAACCACACACTGCTGCCCGAGGCGCTGGAAAGCTGGCCGGTGCCGCTGTTCGAGCGGCTTTTGCCGCGCCACATGCAGATCGTCTATGCCATCAACGCTGAAGTGCTTCTGGAGGCGCGTGCTTCCAACCAGTTCTCGGACGAGCAGATTGGCCGCATCTCGCTGATCCAGGAAAATGGCGACCGTCGGGTGCGCATGGGCAATCTGGCCTTTGTCGGCTCGCATTCCATCAACGGCGTTTCGGCTCTTCACACCGACCTGATGAAGGAGACGGTGTTCGCCGATCTGCACAAGCTCTATCCCGATCGTATCAACAACAAGACCAACGGCATCACGCCGCGGCGCTGGTTGATCCAATGCAATCCCGGACTGACGTCGCTCGCCCGTGAGGCGATCGGCGACCGTTTTCTCGATGACATCGACGCCATTAAGGATCTCGACGGTTTCGCCGGCGACGCCGCCTTTCGCGACAAGTTCGCCGCCGTCAAGCGCGCCAATAAGGCGCGATTGGCCAACCTCGTCGCCGACCGGCTCGGCATCAAGGTCGATCCTTCGGCGCTTTTCGACATCCAGATCAAACGCATCCACGAATACAAGCGCCAGCTTCTGAACATTCTCGAGGCGATCGCCCTCTATGACCAGATCCGCTCGCACCCCGAGCGCGACTGGATGCCGCGCGTGAAATTCTTCGGCGGCAAGGCGGCGCCCAGCTACCACAATGCCAAGCTGATCATCAAACTCGCCAACGATGTCGCAAAAGTCATCAACCGCGATCCGGCCGTGCGCGGTCTGCTGAAGGTGGTGTTCGTGCCGAATTACAATGTCAGTCTGGCCGAGATCATGATGCCGGCGGCCGACCTTTCCGAGCAGATCTCGACTGCCGGCATGGAAGCGTCGGGCACCGGCAACATGAAGTTCGCGCTCAACGGCGCGCTGACCATCGGCACGCTCGACGGTGCCAATGTCGAGATCAAGGAATGCGTCGGCGACGACAACATCTTCATCTTCGGCCTGACCACCGCCGAGGTCGCCGAGCGGCGCAACAACGGTTACGATCCGCGCGCCGTCATCGAAGGATCATCTGAGCTCGCGCAAGCGGTCGCTGCCGTCTCGTCGGGCGTCTTTTCGCCGGACGATCCGGAGCGTTACCGCGACCTCGTCAACGGCCTCTACAACAGCGACTGGTTCATGGTCGCCGCCGATTTCGACGCCTATGCCACCGCCCAGCGCGAGGTCGATGCGGTCTGGCGCAACAGTCCCGACTGGTACGCCAGGGCAATCCGCAATGTGGCGCGTGTCGGCTGGTTCTCCTCCGATCGCACGATCCGCCAATATGCGAAAGAAATCTGGAACGTGCCTGCCTGATGTGATTGCATGAGGCCGCAAACAGTGTGGTCCCGGTGGTGTGACTTGAAAGTCGGATCACACCACTAGAAACAAACACTCGGTGCCTGGGGAGGGACACTGCCTGATGAAGAAGCCGCGCGCGACCGCTGCGACAAGCGGGCCGGACGGACTGGCGGCAGCCAGCGATGTTGCGGCGATTGTTGCCGGCACGCATGGCGATCCGTTTGCCATTCTCGGTGTTCAGGAGGCTGGGAAGGGTTTTGTGGCCCGCTGCTTTGTTCCGAATGCCGAATTCGTCACCGCTTATACGCTGACCGGCACCATCGCGGGTGAATTGTCCAGGCGCGACGATGGCGGCTTTTTCGAAGGCAAGCTCTCGATCAAGAAGCGGCAACCGCTTCGCTATCACGCGCGCAATGCCGGCGGCGACTGGTGGCTGACCGATCCCTATTCGTTCGGTCCGGTGCTCGGGCCGATGGACGACTACTACATCGCCGAGGGATCGCATCTCAGGCTGTTCGACAAGCTCGGCGCCCATGTCATCGAGCACGAAGGCGCCACGGGCGTGCATTTCGCCGTCTGGGCTCCCAATGCGCGGCGTGTCTCTGTGGTCGGCGATTTCAACGAATGGGACGGCCGCCGGCACTCGATGCGGGATCGCCGCGACACCGGCATCTGGGAGGTGTTCATTCCCGATATCGGTGCCGGCCGGCCCTACAAATACGAGATCATCGGCCCCGACGGCGTCAGGCTGCCGCTGAAGGCCGATCCGTTCGCCTTAAAGTCCGAACTGCGTCCGGCCACCGCTTCGGTCGTGGCCGTGCCGCCGGCGCATGAGTGGGGCGACGAGGCGCATCGCAATTTCTGGCGCAATGCCGATCACCGGCGCGAAGCCATTTCGATCTACGAGGTCCATGCCGGCTCCTGGCAGCTTCGCGACGACGGTACGTTCCTGTCATGGGACGAACTGGCCGACCGGCTGATCCCCTATGTGGTCGAGACCGGCTTCACCCATATCGAATTCATGCCGATCTCCGAACACCCGTATGACCCGTCCTGGGGCTACCAGACGACCGGCCTCTACGCGCCATCGGCCCGCTTTGGCGATCCGGACGGCTTTGCCCGCTTCGTCGACGGCGCCCACCGTGCCGGCGTCGGCGTTATTCTCGACTGGGTGCCCGCGCATTTCCCGGTCGATGAGCACGGCCTGGCCAATTTCGATGGCACCGCGCTCTATGAACATGCCGATCCGCGCAAGGGGTTTCATCCCGACTGGAACACCGCGATCTACAATTTCGGCCGCCGCGAGGTGGTGTCGTTCCTGGTCAACAATGCGTTGTTCTGGGCCGAGAAATACCATGTCGACGGTCTTCGCGTCGATGCGGTCGCCTCGATGCTGTACCTCGACTATTCGCGCAAGGCCGGCGAATGGATCCCCAACGAGAAAGGCGGCCGCGAGAATCTCGAGGCGGTCAGCTTCCTGCAGAAGATGAACAAGGAGGTCTACGGCCACCATCCGGGCGTGATGACCATCGCCGAGGAATCGACCTCTTGGCCGAAGGTCTCGGCACCGGTGCATGAAGGCGGGCTGGGCTTCGGCTTCAAGTGGAATATGGGCTTCATGCACGACACGCTGGAGTATTTCTCCAAGGAACCGATCTTCCGAAAACACCACCACAACGACCTCACCTTCGGCCTGACCTACGCCTTTTCGGAGAATTTCGTGCTGCCGCTCTCGCACGACGAGGTTGTGCACGGCAAAGGCACGCTGCTTGGCAAGATGGCCGGCGACGACTGGCAGAAGTTTGCGACGCTGCGCGCGTACTACGCTTTCATGTGGGGCTATCCCGGCAAGAAGCTGCTTTTCATGGGGCAGGAGTTCGCGCAGCGCCGCGAATGGAGCGAGGCGCGCGCGCTCGACTGGAACCTGCTTGAATTCCGGCCGCATCGCGGCGTCTGGCAGACGGTGCGCGATCTCAACTATCTCTACCGTTCGCGCCCGGCACTGCATGGCCGTGATTGTGAGCCGGAAGGGTTTTCCTGGCTGATCGTCGATGACAGCCAGAATTCGGTTTTTGCCTGGCTGCGCAGTGCACCGGGCGGCAGCCCGGTGGCCGTCATTTCCAATTTTACGCCGGTGCCGCGTGACAATTATCGCGTGCCGTTGCCGACATCAGGCAAATGGCGTGAGATCATCAACACCGACGCTTCGGAATATGGCGGTTCCGGCAAGGGCAATGGCGGCATGGTCGAGGCGCGGGCGGAGGGAGGAAACATCTCAGCGACGATGCTTTTGCCGCCGCTGTCGACGATCATGCTTGAACTCGTTGCCGACTGAGCCATGTCGATATCGAGTAACTTGGGAGGGTAGAAATGGCAGACCTGAAACGGACCCAGCCGCTGGCGCGCGATGCCATGGCCTATGTATTGGCCGGCGGCCGTGGGAGCCGCCTCAAGGAACTGACCGACCGGCGTGCCAAGCCGGCCGTCTATTTCGGCGGCAAGACGCGCATCATCGACTTCGCGCTTTCCAACGCGCTCAATTCCGGCATTCGCCGCCTCGGTGTCGCCACTCAGTACAAGGCGCATTCGCTGATCCGCCATCTGCAGCGCGGCTGGAACTTCCTGCGCCCTGAACGAAACGAGAGTTTCGACATCCTGCCGGCCAGCCAGCGCGTCTCGGAAACGCAGTGGTATGAAGGCACCGCCGACGCCGTCTACCAGAACATCGACATCATCGAGGCCTACGGGCCCGAATACATGGTCATCCTGGCCGGCGATCACATCTACAAGATGGACTACGAGATGATGCTTCGCCAGCATGTCGATGCCAATGCCGATGTCACCGTCGGCTGCCTCGAAGTGCCGCGCATGGAAGCCACCGGCTTCGGCGTCATGCATGTCGATGCCAAGGACAACATCATCGCCTTCGTCGAAAAGCCTGCCGATCCGCCCGGCATTCCCGACAAGCCGGAGTTTGCCCTGGCCTCGATGGGCATTTACGTTTTCAAGACCAAATTCCTGATGGAGCAATTGCGCCGCGATGCGGCCGAGCCGGGCTCGAGCCGCGACTTCGGCAAGGACATCATCCCCTACATCGTCCAGCACGGTAAGGCGATCGCGCATCGCTTCGCCAAATCCTGCGTCCGCTCGACCGCCGAGAACGAGGCCTACTGGCGCGACGTCGGAACGGTCGACGCCTATTGGGAAGCCAATATCGACCTGACCGATATCACGCCCGAGCTCGATCTCTACGACCGCGACTGGCCGATCTGGACTTATGCCGAATTGAAGCCGCCGGCAAAGTTCGTGCATGACGAGGATGGCCGCCGCGGTTCGGCTGTGTCTTCGCTTGTCTCGGGCGATTGCATCGTCTCGGGGGCTTCGCTGAAAAAAAGCCTGATCTTCACCGGCGCGCGCATCAATTCCTATTCGACGCTGGAAGAAGTCGTCATGCTGCCCGACGTTCATGTCGGCCGGAACGCAAAGTTGAAGCGCGTGGTCATCGACCATGGTGTTAGGATACCGGAAGGGCTGGTGGTCGGCGAAGATCCTATTCTCGACGCCAAGCGCTTCCGCGTTTCCGAAAAGGGCATCTGCCTGGTCACGCAGGACATGATCGACAAGTTAGGGCTCTAACGCATGCAGGTTCTGTCGGTCACGCCCGAGATCTTTCCGCTGATCAAGACCGGAGGGCTTGCCGACGTGACCGGCGCGCTGCCCATCGCCTTGGCGGCCAAGGGCGTGACCGTGCGCACGCTCATCCCGGGCTTTCCGACCGTCATGGCCGCCTTCAAGAAGAAGCGGGCGGTTCTGCAATATCCCTTGCTGCAGGGCGGCAAGGCCTCCGTCCATTCAGTCCAACTCGCTGGGCTCGAACTGTTCGTGCTCGATGCGCCGCATCTGTTTGACCGTCCCGGCGGTCCCTACGGCAATGCCACCGGCGTGGACTGGCCAGACAACTGGCGGCGTTTCGCGGCCTTGAGCCAGGTCGGCGGCGACATCGCCGGTGGCGCCATCTCGGGCTACCAACCCGACATCGTCCATGCCCATGACTGGCAGTCGGCGATGACCCTGGCCTACATGCGCTACGGCAAGGCAGTTGGCATTCCCTCGATGATGACCGTCCACAATCTCGCCTTCCAGGGCCAGTTCGGCGCCGGCATCTTCGGTGAACTCGGCTTGCCGGCGGCGGCGATGGCGCTCGACGGCGTCGAATATTATGGTGGTGTCGGCTTCCTCAAGGCTGGCCTGCAGGCCGCCTGGGCGATCACCACGGTCAGCCCGACCTACGCGCAGGAGATCCGCTCGGCGGAATTCGGCATGGGTCTCGACGGCCTCATCAACATGCGCTCCAGCGATCTCTATGGCATCGTCAACGGCATCGATACCGGCATCTGGGATCCGGAAACCGACAAGCATCTGGTGTCCCCCTACACGGCGAGCACACTGAAGGCGCGCGCGCCCAACAGGACTGCCGTGGAGGACCGCTTCAGCCTTGAGCGTGACGACAGCCCGATCGTCTGCGTCGTCAGCCGGCTGACCTGGCAGAAGGGGATGGACATACTGGCGCTGGTGATCGACGGCATCGTTGCCACTGGCGCGCGGCTGGCCATCCTCGGATCGGGCGATGCCGGTCTCGAAGGCGCGCTGCTTGCCGCTGCCGCCCGGCATCGCGGCCGTATCGGTGTGGTCGTCGGCTACGATGAGGGGCTGTCGCACATCATGCAGGGTGGCTGTGACGCCATCGTCATCCCCTCGCGCTTCGAACCGTGCGGGCTGACGCAGCTTTACGGCCTGCGCTATGGCTGCGTGCCGGTGGTCGCGCGCACCGGCGGCCTCGCCGATACGGTCATCGACGCCAATGAGGCCGCCGTCTCTGCCGGTGTCGCCACCGGCTTCCAGTTCGCGCCCAACAATGGCGGTGCCTTGCTGCACGCCATTAGCCGCCTCGTCGACGCCCATGCCAGTCCGACGGTCTGGGAATCGCTGCAGCGCCAGGGCATGAAGGCCGATGTGTCGTGGGACAAGAGCGCCGAAAAATATGTCGAACTCTATCGCTCGCTGCTTTCGAAAAGGGTTGCCTGAAGCATGATACGGACCGTCCCCACCAAGCCTTATTCCGACCAGAAGCCCGGCACGTCGGGCCTGCGCAAGAAGGTGCCTGTCTTTCAGCAGGAGCACTATGCCGAGAATTTCATCCAGTCGATCTTCGACGCGCTTGACGGTTTCAAGGGCAAGACCCTGGTGATTGGCGGTGACGGCCGGTTCTACAATCGCGAGGTCATCCAGAAGGCCATCGCCATGGCCGCCGCCAACGGCTTCGGCAAGGTGATGGTCGGGCAGGGCGGCATCCTGTCGACGCCAGCCGCCTCGCATGTCATCCGCAAGTACAAGACCTTTGGCGGCATCATCCTGTCGGCCAGCCATAATCCCGGCGGCCCGCATGAGGATTTCGGCATCAAGTACAATGCCGGCAATGGCGGCCCGGCGCCCGAAAAGCTGACCGACGCGATGTTCGAGAAAACCAAGACGATCTCAAGCTTCAAGATCGCCGATATCGATCCGATCGACATCGACACAACAGGCACGGTCAAGGCCGCCGGCATGACGGTCGAGATCATCGACCCGGTCGCCGACTATGCCGAACTGATGGAAAGCCTGTTCGATTTCGATGCCCTGCGCAAACTGTTCAAATCCGGCTTCCGCATGCGCTTCGACGCCATGCACGCGGTGACCGGCCCCTACGCCAAGGAGATCCTGGAAAATCGGCTCGGCGCGCCCAACGGCACCTGCCGCAATTTCAAGCCGCTGCCGGATTTCGGCGGCCATCACCCGGATCCGAACCTCGTCCATGCCAAGCACCTCTATGACGAGATGATGGGACCGGACGCGCCGGATTTCGGCGCTGCCTCGGATGGCGACGGCGACCGCAATCTGATCATCGGCAAGGGCATTTTCGTTACCCCGTCGGATTCAGTTGCCATGCTCGCCGCCAATGCCCGCCTGGCGCCCGGCTACAAGGCCGGTTTGAAGGGCATCGCCCGCTCGATGCCGACCAGTGGCGCTGCCGACCGCGTCGCTGAAAAACTCGGCATCGCCCTCTATGAGACGCCGACCGGCTGGAAGTTCTTCGGCAATCTGCTGGATGCCGACATGGCGACGATCTGCGGCGAGGAGAGTGCGGGCACCGGCTCCAACCATGTCCGCGAAAAGGACGGCCTATGGGCGGTGCTTTTGTGGCTCAACATCCTTGCCGCGCGCGGCGAAAGCTGCAAGCAGATCGTCACTGAGCACTGGGCGACCTACGGTCGCAACTACTATTCGCGGCACGATTATGAAGAGGTTGAGAGCGACCGCGCCAACGCATTGGTCGACGAACTGCGCGCCAAGCTCGGCGCGCTGCCGGGTACCAGCGTGCGCGGCATGAAAATCGCCAGCGCGGACGATTTTGCCTATCGCGATCCGGTCGACGGTTCGATCAGCGAGCATCAGGGCATCAGGGTGCTGTTCGAAGGTGGTTCGCGGGTCGTCTTCCGCCTCTCCGGCACCGGCACGTCGGGCGCGACGCTGCGCGTCTACATCGAACGTTACGAGCCGGACAAATCGAGGCACGACCTCGACACCCAGGCCGCCCTTGCCGATCTGATAGCCGCAGCCGATGATATTGCCGGGATTCACAGCCATACCGGCCGCCCCAAGCCAAGCGTGATTACTTGAGGGTGGCGGTTCGCGCTTTCCCTTCTCCCCTTGTGGGGTTCGAAGGACGGGGCGAGACCCGTGGCTCGCCCCAGGGCGGTGGATCGGCGCGTAGCGCCGAGACGATTGAGGGGTGCGCGAAGGATCGCTGTCCTTGCCAAGCTGGAACACCCCTCATCCGTCGCCTTCGGCGACACCTTCTCCCACAAGGGGCGAAGGGGGAGACTGCATGACCCAGCTCGGCGCCACCGTCACCCGCGAAGGCATCCGCTTTGCCGCTTGGTCGCAGGCGGCCCGTCGGCTTTGGGTCTCGATCTTCGACGAGCAGGGCAACCGGGAAATCGAACGGCTCGAACTGCAGCCGGAAGGTGAGGGCGTCCATGCGCTGTTCATTGCGGGCCTTGGCCAGGGCATCCGCTACGGCTTTCGCGCCGATGGCGACTACGCGCCGGAACGCGGACTGTGGTTCGATCCCGCCAAGCTCCTGACCGATCCATATGCCGTCGAGATCGACAGGTCCTATGTCTATGACTGGCGGCTGGCCCAGCGCCGGGGCGAGGGCGCCGATACCGCGCCGCTGATGCCGAAGGCGATTGCCGCTGCGCTGCCGAAGCCGGTGCAGGGGCTGCCCCGCCGCTATTCCAGCCGGGCGGCCTTATTTACGAAGTGCCGGTGCGCGCCTTCACCATGCTGCATCCGGACATTCCCGAAAAATTGCGCGGAACAGTCGCCGCACTTGCTCACCCGGCGGTTATCGAGCATCTGAAAGAACTGGGGGTTGACGCGGTCGAACTGATGCCGGTGACCGCGTCGATCGACGAGCGACATTTGCCGCCGCTCGGGCTGCGCAACGCCTGGGGCTACAATCCCGTGACTTTCATGGCCCTCGATCCGCGTTTGGCGCCAGGCGGCATCATGGAGTTGCGAAACACGGTCGCCGTGCTGCGAGAGGCTGGCATCGGCGTCATCCTCGACCTCGTCTTCAACCACACCGGCGAGAGCGACTGGCTTGGCCCGACGTTGTCGCTGCGCGGCCTGGACAACCAGGCCTACTACCGGCACTCATCAGACGGCGGGCTGGCCAACGATACCGGCACCGGCAACACGGTCGCTTGCGATCATCCTGTCGTCCAGGAGATGGTCCTCGACACGCTTAGCCATTTCGTCAGGGATGCCGGCGTCGACGGCTTCCGCTTCGACCTGGCGCCAATTCTGGGCAGGGTTGAAGGAACATTCGATGCCGAGGCGCCGATGCTGAGAGCGATGCGCGACGACCCGCTGCTGGCCGATCGGGTGTTGATCGCCGAGCCGTGGGACATCGGTTCCGACGGCTATCAGCTCGGTAATTTTCCGCCGCCATTCCTCGAATGGAACGACAAGTATCGCGATGACGTCAGGCGCTTCTGGCGCGGCGACGCCGGCATGGTCGGTGCGCTGGCGACCCGGCTTGCCGGTTCGTCCGATGTGTTCGCAACGAACAGGCAAAACGCCAGTCGGACCGTCAATTTCATCGCCGCCCATGACGGAATGACGCTCGCCGATATCGTGCGCTACGAGCGCAAGCACAACGAAGCCAATGGCGAGCAGAACCGCGACGGTCACAATGAAAACCTGTCCTGGAACAGCGGCGTCGAAGGGGATGCGGACGATCCGGCCGTATGGGAGTCTCGCCAGAACGATCAGTGCGCGCTGCTCGCCACGCTGTTTGCCTCGCGCGGCACCATCATGCTGACCGCAGGCGACGAGTTCGGCCGTACCCAGCAGGGCAACAACAACGCCTATGCGCAGGACAACGAGATCACCTGGCTCGACTGGGCCGGCCGCGACCAGGCGCTGGAGCGCTACACGGCGGAACTCTCGAGGCTGCGCCGGTCGATGCCGGCGCTTTCCGACACAAGCTTCCTCACTGGCCAGCCACCGGCAGGTTCGGAGATACCGGACGTCGCATGGCTGACCGAGACAGGCGCGCCGCTCGACGAACAGAGCTGGCAGGATCCGCAGCGGTACCGCCTGGTCATGATCCTGGCCGCCGAGGATGACCGCCGTCTTGCGGTGCTTATCAACGGCGATCGCCGGGCCTGCATGTTCACCTTGCCTGAGCGAGACGGATTCTTCTGGGCTCCAGCCATCGAAGCGCCGGATGCGGCGGACAGCTCGCGACCGATATCGGGACGGGCGGTGATCTTCATGATCGAACGAGCGCAAGCCGGCACAGGGGAGAAGCGCGATGGCGGCGAGTGACAAGACCGGATGGTGGCGCGGTTGCGTCATCTACCAGATCTATCCGCGCTCCTACCAGGACACGACCGGCAACGGCAGCGGCGATCTCGCGGGTATCACGTCGAGGCTCGCCCATGTCGCCTCGCTTGGTGTCGACGCCGTCTGGCTGTCGCCTTTCTTCAAGTCGCCGATGGCCGATATGGGCTACGACGTGTCGGATTACTGCGATGTCGATCCGGTGTTCGGCACGCTCGAAGATTTCGATGCGCTGGTCGCCGAGGCGCATCGTCTCGGCCTGAAGATCGTCATCGACCAGGTGCTGTCGCATTCGTCCGACAAGCACGACTGGTTTGTCGAAAGCCGCGCCAGCCGCGATAACCCCAAGTCGGACTGGTATGTCTGGGCCGATACCAAGCCCGATGGCGGCGCGCCCAACAACTGGCTCTCGGTGTTCGGTGGCCCGGCCTGGGAATGGGATTCGACCCGCCGGCAATACTACATGCACAACTTCCTAGCCTCGCAGCCCGACCTGAATTTCCACAACCCGGAGGTCCAGGACGCGCTTCTCGACACGGTGCGCTTCTGGCTGGAGCGGGGCGTCGACGGTTTCCGGCTCGATACGGTCAATTACTATGTCCATGACCGCTGGCTGCGCAGCAATCCGCCCCTGGCGTCGAGCGTCGCCGGCACTAACAGCGAGACCAACACCTACCTCTACCAGGAGCATCTGTTCGACAAGACGCAGCCGGAAAACCTGGCGTTCCTGCGCCGCTTCAGGACGCTGCTCGATGAATATGACGACCGCGCCGCGGTCGGCGAAATCGGTGATGAAGGCCGCTCGCTGCAGACGCTCGCCGCCTACACGTCAGGCGGCGACAAGCTGCATATGTGTTACACCTTCGACCTGCTCGGTCCGCAGTTCTCGGCCGCGCATGTGCGTGGCTGCGTCGAAGCCTTCGAAGCGGCCGTTTCCGACGGCTGGGTCTGCTGGGCGTTCTCCAACCATGACGTGGTGCGCCATGTCAGCCGCTGGACAAGGCCGGGCAGCGATCCCGACGCGGTCGCAAGATTCTCGATCATGCTGTTGTCCTGCCTGCGCGGCTCGATCTGCCTCTATGAGGGCGAGGAGCTGGGCCTGGAGGAGGCGGAACTGGCCTATGAGGATCTGCGCGATCCCGTCGGCATCCGCTTCTGGCCAGGCGTCAAGGGCAGGGATGGGTGTCGCACGCCGATGGTCTGGGAGGCCGGCGCCGACAATGCGGGCTTCTCCACGGCCAGGCCGTGGCTGCCGATACCGGCCAGCCATCGCGCCCGCGCGGTCGACGTCCAGAATGCCGACACGGCCTCGGTGCTGAAGTCCTATCGGACCACGCTGGCCTTGCGCGGGGAGCATGAGGCTCTGGTATCAGGCTCGATCCGCTTTCTCGACGCCGAGGGTGACGTGCTCGCTTTCATTCGCGAGGGCGGCGGTGAAAGACTGCTCTGTGTCTTCAATTTCGCTGGAGGACCGGCCAATTGGCCGTTGCCGGGGAATATCGGAGCGGTTGTACAGCTGGATGGCACCGCGATCGTCACGACCGAGCTTTTGCTGCCAGCGCTCGGAGTCTTTTTTGGCAGGCTCGACTGATACCCGGACCGTTACTGCACCAGCACGGCACGTCCGCATGTCGCGCCGGTGACCCGGACATCGGCCTCGCCGAGATGCACGCCGAGCGTATCGAGCAGGTTGTAAAGCAATGTGTCGACTGGTGCCGTTACGGTTTTCAAAAGCGTCGTCACAGCTGGCTTCACGGTGCCGAGCAACGCCGTTATGTCAAGCCCGAGGATACCAAGCGCATTGACGGAAAGCGACAACTTGTCGACCAGTGACGTTGTCAGCGTCTGGGTAATGTCCCGTGTTGGCGTCGTCTTGATGGTTTTGGCGGCGATCTCGGTTTTGTTGAAGACCAGGTTGGTCGGGCTGACGTTGGTGATGTCGGCACCCGCCGAACCCTTCACCAGTATTAGCGGGATTTTTAACAGCAGCAGATTGAGGCTGACATCCGCGATGTTGGCGTCGGAGAACGACTGCGGGTTGCTGAAATCCGCGAAGGCGGTGGGGCTGTTATCGGCATCGCTGGCGGCAAGGTTCACCGCCGCGATGCCGGGCTTCGCGGCAATGGTAACCTTCAGGCTGTCGGGGCCGGTCGGGCAACTGATGTCGGTCAGCTTTGCTTCGGCGTAGGCCACTTCGACATTCAGCGGCAGCTTGACTGACAGCAGGCTGATACCGCCGCCCAGGTTTGGATTGCCGACGCCGACCGTGACCAGCAGCTTGATGCGCGTTTGCGCGGTGCGAACCACGGTGCCGGCTTCTCCAACCGCCAGCCACGGCGAGGATTGCGGCGGTTCGCCGATGGCGATGGCGAGCGTGGTCGACAGCACCCCCGGAATGGCGGCGCCGAGGGCGACGTCGACCTGCTTCGAACCGTTTGCCAGTCCGGCGGCGGCGGTCAGCATGCCCATCGCGCTGGCATCGACGCCAAGGCCGGCCGGCTTTTGACCGAGGCCCAACTTGCCGACGGAGCCGAGATCGATCAGATGACTGAGCGGGATCTGGACCGTACTGGTCGACTTGGAAGCGATCGTCTGCAGGGCGAACTTGGCCGTGTTGCCAAGCCCCGGCACATTGGCCATGGCCGTGGCGATTTGGCCGACGGTCGCCTTCGATGCCAGCACATCCGAATACGACACGCCGGTCAGGTTCAACTGTGTGGCAAGGCCGTCGACGAAGGAGAGCACGCTCACATCCGCGGAGAGCAGCGCGTTGTAGTCCATGACGCTGAGCGAGATGTTGCTGCCGAGAAGTCCGCCGAGAAGCGCGTTGAGGATACCGCCATCGAGGCTGGCGAGCCTCGATCCGACCGAGAACGTCGCCTGCGGCGTCATGCTGGCGATGGCTTGGGTGCCGATGACGGGGGTGGGGATCAGCGAACTCGCGAAATAGCGGGCCGGGATCTTCTTCAGGGTGACACGGACGGCATTGTAGGGTGTTACGCTGGCCTGGAAACGCTGGCCCACATTGGCACCGGATGCCACATATCGCCCGGGCGTGACCGTCACGACGGTTTTGCCGGCCGACGGCTCGATCGTCTGTCCCGAGCTTTGAACGACAACCCCTGGCATGCCGTTGTCGGTCAGCGTGGTGACAACCGCTGTGTTGACTTTGGTCATGTTCGAGGCGGCGGTGATCGCCGCCAAATCCACCATTGCCTGGGCTTCGCGGCGCTCGGTGTAGATCGAGGCTTCGTCGATGGCCACCGCGGCCAGCGCCAGCGCCACCGGCGCGCTCAATGCCGCCATGACAGTGAAGTTCGCTTTCCTGTCACTCAGCATCAACCGGGCAAGGCGGCCGATCCCATTGCACGCGTGCAGCAGCATTCAAATGCCCCCGACCCTGATCGTTGACTGACGCTTGATCGTGGTCCCGGGCATGGCTATGCCCGGGAAAAGGTTCCAGATCGGCAGGTTGCGGGCGTCGTACTGGATGGAAACCACGAACTGGCTTCCATCAGCCGTGCTGTCGTTGGCCTGGTAGGTCAACTTGCTGACATCCACGAAAGGATATCCGCCGGCATTGTTGCTGACGAAGCTGGCTACGAGCGTCTGGCGTTCGGTCTGGTTCAATCCGGCAATTGCCGTGCGGGCGGCATCCGCTGCGATCTGTTGGATCGAGTTGGCGGCGCCGAAGTATATACCATACGCAACCATTCCGAGTAGAAGGAGAATGAAAATCGGTGAAAGTAAGGCAAATTCGACCGCAGAAGTGCCCCGTTCTTCTTGAAATTTCCGCGTTAATTGACGGATTTTGGGCAATTTACTTTCTCTGTTACTCATAGCCGCCACGCGTCTGAAGTTCGAACCATATAGAAGGTACTCATAATGTAACCCCAGGTTGCTTAAGAACGCATTAAGACATTCCGGCAAACTGGCATGGCTCCGATTCGCGGTGAAAAATGGCGTCTAGGTGAAGAAACCAAGTCAAGCTTCTGGTTTCGGCTGGTGTTTCAGTGGCCACGCCATAGCTTTCGTCCGCCTTACTTTGGGTGACCCAGAGAGTCTGTTGAAATAAAAATTCTCCGCGTTAGTGTCTGGGCACGAGCCGCAGGACGGGAACCAGCGGCGCGCTCAAAGGGGTCAGATATCGACTCCAGGGCGTCAACACTTACTAGGCGCGCCAACGGCAGCGCCGACAGGGAGAACTTCATGCTGAAAAACATGCTGAAGGCGACGGTGCTCGCCACGACCATGGCGCTGGCCGCCGGCACGTTCTACACGCCGGCCTTCGCCGAGACCGTCTATAACAGAGGTAGCGCCGCCGAAGCGGAGACGGTCGATCCGCACAAGACCTCGACAGTCTACGAAGCCGATATCATACGCGACTTGTTCCAGGGCCTGGTCATGCATGACCAGAAGACGAACCTCATTCCGGGCGCGGCCGAAAGCTGGACAGTGTCCGACGACGGCACTGTCTACACCTTCAAGCTGCGCAAGGATGGCCTCTGGTCGGATGGCAGCCCGGTGACGGCGGACGATTTCGTCTATTCGTTTCGTCGGCTGGAAGATCCGGCCACCGCTGCCGAATACGCCTCGATGCTGTACCCGGTGAAGGGTGCGGAGGACGTCAACACCAAGAAGGGCAAGCCGGAAGATATGGGTGTCAAAGCGATTGACGCAAATACCCTCGAAGTCACGCTGAAGGCGCCGACGCCTTACTTCCTGGAGATGCTGACCCACCAAGCCACCTATCCGGTCAACAAGGCTTCGATCGAAAAGCTCGGCGCCGACTGGATCAAGGCGGGTAATCTCGTTTCGAACGGCGCCTATACGCTGGCCGAGTGGATTCCCAACGACCACATGAAGCTGGTCAAGAATCCGAAATTCTGGGACGCCGCGACCGTCAAGATGGACGTCGTCAACTATATCCCGACCGAAGACCGCTCATCGGCAATGAAGCGGTTCGAGGCCGGCGAACTCGACAGCTACGGCGACCTGCCGACCGAACAGCTCGCTGACCTCAAGACCAAGTTCGGCGACCAGGTCCGCGTCGGACCTTATCTCGGCACCTATTATTATGCGATCAAGACCGACAAGGCGCCCTGGGACAATGTCGAACTGCGCAACGCCATCTCGATGGCGATCGACCGCGACTTCCTCGCTGAGAAGGTCTGGCAGAACTCGATGCTGCCTGGCTATTCGATGGTGCCTCCGGGAATCGCGGGCTACACGCCGGCAATGGCCAAATACGCCGACATGTCGCAGATCGACCGCGAGGACGCTGCCAAGAAGACCCTCGAGAAACACGGCTATACGCCCGAGCATCCATTGAAGATGGAGATCCGCTACAACACTTCGGAAAACCACAAGAACACGGCCGTCGCCATCCAGGAACAGTTGAAGCCGCTCGGCATCGACGTCTCGCTCGTCAACACCGACACCAAGACCCACTACTCCTTCCTCGAGCAGAAGGGCGACTACGACGTGGCGCGTGCCGCCTGGATCGCCGACTACAAGGATCCGGAGACCTTCCTCGGCATCACCCGCAAGGCCAGCGGCAACAACTATTCGAGCTATGTCAGCCCGGCATATGAAGCGGCCATGGACAAGGCTGCGGCTGCCGGCGGCAAGCCGGAAGAGCGCATGAAGGACCTCACTGAGGCCGAGCGCATCCTTGTCGATGACGTCGGTAACATTCCGCTTCTCTACTACAGCTTCCACGACATCGTTTCCTCGAAGCTGCATGGCTTCGACGACAATGTGATGGACATCCATCCGTCCCGCTTCATCAGCAAGGACTGATCCTTAGCTGGGCCGCCGCGCAACTCGATGCGCGGCGGTGCTGGTTTGCCATCGCATCGGCCCGGGAACCGGAATCGATTTTCGGCATGTCGGTGCGAAGATTTGAAGGCTAGGGCGCAACCGTCCAACTGGACGCGCGTTGCTCTGGGTCAAGCGGGGCACCGATGCTGCGATACGTATTACGGCGGCTTCTGACCGCCATCCCGACGCTGTTCGTCATCGTGACCATGGCGTTTTTCCTGATGCGCGTCGCGCCGGGCGGCCCATTCAACCAGGAGCGGGGGCTGAGCCCCGAGATCAGGGCCAATCTCGAAGCCCAGTTCGGCCTCAACGATCCGCTCTGGCTGCAATTCGTCCATTATCTCGGCAATCTGCTGCGCGGCAATTTCGGCCCGAGCTACAACATGCCGGACTTCACCGTCACCGAACTCTTCGCCAAGGGCCTGCCTATATCGGTTCAGCTCGGTGCCTCGGCGCTCGTCCTGGCGCTGCTGCTCGGTTGTGTGCTCGGCACCATTGCGGCGCTTAACCAGAACAAGCTTGGCGACTATACGGTGATCGCGCTGGCGACGGCCGGCAGCACCATCCCAACCTTCGTCATCGCGCCGGTGATCCAACTCCTGTTCGGGCTGACCTGGAGGCTGCTGCCGATCGGTGGGTGGGGCGATGGCGCTTTCATCAACAAGGTCGGTCCGGTGTTGACGCTCGCTCTGCCGCAGATCGCCATCGTCGCCCGGCTGATGCGTGGCTCGATGATCGAATCCTTGCGGTCCCACCACATCCGCACGGCGCGCGCGCTCGGCCTGTCCGATTGGTCGGTGGTGGTCAAGCACGCGCTGCGCGGTGCCATCCTGCCGATCGTCTCCTTCACCGGTCCGGCGGCGGCGGCATTGCTGACCGGCTCGGTCATTGTCGAGACGATCTTCTCCATTCCAGGCGTCGGCCGCTATTTCGTCGATGCCGCGCTCAATCGTGACTACACGCTGGTGATGGGAACGGTGGTGGTGATCGCCATCTTTACCATTGTCTTCAACCTGATCGTCGACGTCATGTACGCGGTCGTCGATCCGAGGGTGCGCTATGACTGACATCGCAGCCACAGCCCCCACCGTCATCGGCCGTTCGCTCTGGGGGGATGCCTGGGCGCGGCTCAAGGCCAATCGCGCCGCCATGTTCAGCCTGTACTACCTTGCCCTGATCGGTGTCGTCAGCGTGTTCGGGCCGTGGTTCGTGCCACATCAATACACCACCATCTATGCCGACTATGTGCGTATGCCGCCAAGCCTGTCAGCCTATCCGAAGGCCGACATGATCGAGACGGCGCTCACCGAAGCGATCAAGCGCATGCGGGTCGACATCAAGGAGTGGCGGCAGGAAGGCAACCAGGTCTTCGTCACCGTCAAGTCGACCAGGCCGATCGACGATCGCAACATCCGTTATCTCGACCGTTCCGATGCCTTTGACGGCACCAAGATCGAGAGCAAGTCGCCCGACGGTCTCGAAGTGACGATGAGCGCCTCGATCAAGCAGCAATATTTCCTGTTCGGCACCGACAACACCGGCCGGGATCTGTTGTCGCGCACGCTGATGGCCGGGCGCATATCGCTGGCCATCGGCCTGCTCGCGGGTGTCGTGGCGGTGGTCATCGGCGTGGTCTACGGGGCCGCTGCCGGCTTTGCCGGCGGCAAGGTCGACGAGGTGATGATGCGCATCGTCGACGTGCTCTATTCCTTGCCCTTCATCTTCTTCGTCATCATGCTGGTAGTGTTTTTCGGCCGCAACTTTGTGCTGATGTTCCTGGCGGTCGGCGCCGTGCTGTGGCTCGACATGGCGCGCATCGTGCGCGGCCAGGCGCTGTCGATCCGCCGGCAGGAATATGTCCAGGCGGCGGAAGCCATGGGTGTCGGCCAGCGCGGTATCCTGCTGCGCCACGTCATCCCCAACCTGCTCGGCCCGGTGGTGATCTACATGACGCTGCTGGTGCCTCAGGTCATCATCCTGGAAAGCTTCCTGTCGTTTCTCGGCCTCGGCGTGCAGGAGCCGATGACCAGCTGGGGCGTGCTGATCTCGGTCGGCGCCAAGAACATCGGCACCGCCAACTGGCTGCTCCTGTTTCCCGCCTTCTTCCTCGTCTCGACGCTGTTCGCGCTGAACTTCGTCGGCGACGGCCTGCGCGACGCACTGGACCCGAGAGATCGATAAGATGGGGATCGCTAAGATGGCTGCTTCCGAAACGATCCTCAGCGTCAAGGATCTGCGTGTCCGCTTCCGCACGCTCGACGGCGCAGTCGAGGCGGTGAAGGGCATCAGCATCCACGTCAATGCGGGCGAGACCGTTGCCGTGGTTGGCGAATCCGGGTCCGGCAAAAGCCAGACGATGATGGCGGCGATGAGCCTGCTGGCATCGAACGGCGAAGCGACAGGCAGCGTCGATTATCGCGGCCGCAATCTTCTGACGCTCAGCAAATCCGAGCTCAACCAGGTTCGTGGCCGCAAGATCAGCATGATCTTTCAGGAGCCGATGACTTCGCTCGATCCGCTCTATTCGATCGGCAATCAGTTGATCGAGCCGATCCGCCGGCACCGGGGCCTGAATGCCGCCGAGGCGCGGGAAGAGGCGCTCAAGCTGCTGCGGCTGGTGCATATTCCCGATCCCGAGCGGCGGATGAAATCCTATCCGCATGAAATGTCAGGTGGCCAGCGCCAGCGTGTGATGATCGCGATGGCGCTCGCCAACGACCCTGACATATTGATCGCCGACGAGCCGACGACGGCGCTCGACGTGACCATCCAGGCGCAGATCCTGATGCTTCTGGCCGAATTGCAGCGCAAGCTCGGCATGGCGATCGTCTTCATCACCCACGATCTTGGCATCGTCCGCCGCTTTGCCGACCGGGTCTATGTCATGCGCCAAGGCGAGGTTGTCGAGGAGGGGGAGGCGGAGGCCATCTTCGTCAATCCCCAGCATGCCTACACGAAAATGCTGCTGGCGGCCGAGCCGACCGGCAGCAAGGCGCCGCCGCCCGCCAATGCTCCGGTGCTGCTCGAAGGCAGAAATGTCGAAGTGACGTTCAGGATTGGCGGCGGGTTTCTTGCTGGTGAACCGCTGATGCTGCGTGCCGTCGATCACATCTCGATCCGGCTGCAGCGAAACCAGACCATCGGCATCGTTGGTGAATCCGGCTCGGGCAAGTCGACGCTCGGCCGCGCCTTGCTGCGGCTGTTGCCGAGCGACGGAATTATCCGCTTCGGCGATCGCGACATTTCCCAAGCCGACAGGCAGGCGATGCGGCCGCTGCGGCGCCAGATGCAGCTCGTCTTCCAGGACCCGTTCGGCTCGCTGTCGCCGCGCATGACCGTCGGCCAGGTCATCACCGAAGGACTTCTGGTGCATGAGCCTGATCTTTCGGGCAAGCAGCGTGATCAACGCGCGGTCGACGCCTTGCGCGAGGTCGGCCTCGACCCCAACGCACGCAATCGCTACCCGCACGAATTCTCCGGCGGCCAGCGGCAGCGCATCGCCATTGCTCGCGCCATGATCCTGAAGCCCAGGCTGGTGGTATTGGATGAGCCGACCTCAGCGCTCGATCGCTCTGTGCAGAAACAGATCGTCGAACTGCTGCGCAAGCTGCAGGCGGACCACGAATTGTCCTATCTCTTCATCAGCCACGATCTGTCGGTCGTGCGCGCCATGGCCGACTACATCATCGTCATGAAACAGGGCAAGATCGTCGAGGAAGGGCCGACTGAGGCGATCTTCATCGATCCGCGGCACGCCTACACACAGACGCTGATGGCCGCGGCGATCGACGTGACGCGATTTCGCCTGAGCGCCTGAACCGGGCTCCGCACCGAGGCATTGGCTGTCCGCTCAATTCGCGGACCTGAGGCACTTGCGTGCTCGCACAGCGGCAATGGCATCCTGTTGCTGCTTAAGCCGGTCGATCCTGGCTGTTTCACGGTTGGCTACCGCGGTCTTCACGCGTGAGCCGCCGAGCAGCCAGCGTGGAACATTGGTGTTGGCCACCTTGCCGCGCGTGATTGCCGTTTGCGAGATGTCACGGGCGACGTCTCCCATCGCCCTGTTGAGGTCGGTGCACGTCATCGAATCGTATTTCGCTGCATCGACGGTTCTGCCGAGCGATGAACAGCCAGCGAAGAGAACCAGCGTCATCACAAGAATCAAGGGCGGGGCTGTGGTTGAATTCAAATTCATGTCGCACTCGGCCCGCCGTTTCGCTGACTCCATCAGGTCCATCAACCCTAAAGCCGACGGACCTTTTCGTCAAAATATGCGGCCCGCGAAGAAACCTGCTACCGGCCAGCTTTGCGTCCGGCGCAGGAACATTCTCTGCCACTCGAATTGCTATCTGGCGCGTGTTGGGTTCAATCACTGGTGAACGCAGAGAGCGCGTCTCGGCAACGTCGGGCGGGCCTTTCCTACGCTGCTTCAGCCACGAACGTCGACGGGGGACGACCGCCGAGCACTGCCTGAGCGATGTCGGCGTCATTTTCATCGACATGCGCCGTCACCAGAACCACCCCCTCGGCAACGTCCTGACCATCCGCCTCTATGGCTGTCATGGCGAATGTTCCAAGCAGACCGCCGGCAACGCCGCCGCAGACCGCGCCCGCCACCGCTGCTGGCAACACGCTCGCAGCAACAGGATTGGTGCCATAGGCCGCAACGGCGCTCAGGCAGGCCAACACGCCGGCGGCAGCGCCAAGTAACGATCCCAAAGCGGAAACCCTAAGAAATCCCGCCTCGTTATTGTAAGGCCCGATGATGGCGATCTGTACGCGAGGAATTCCGGCCGCCACCAAGTCGCTGGCGACCCGCGCCGCATCGGCGGGGGAATCAAAAAGTCTGCTAATCGTCGGCATGGTCGCTTAACGCTTCTGGCTGTTCAGCGTCGTGTCGGTGAGGAATGACGCGGCAATCAGGTCGTCAACCTCGATTCGGCCCTCGTCGCCCTCCATGATGGCCGCGACCTTCTGGAAGGTCTTCATCTCGTCTTCGGTAATCTGGGCTTCCTGCATCCTGGCCTTGATCTCTGTCATGCGCATGCCCAGGGCATGGGATTTCTTGGTCTCACGGTTCGACATGCTGCTGCTCTTTAGTTTTTCATTGATCATTTTTCGCCCACCACCCGAATTTGGGGCAAGGGCAAGCGTTTCCAACCTGGACTTCGGTCGGGCAGGGGCTGGACTTAAGTCTGGTTGCGGGCGTGATTGGGATGCGTGCCAAAGGCCTCTCGTGGCCCCACTCCCATCAAGACCCGACTCCCATCAAGAATCGGGGCCGGATCCCAGCGTCGGTACCCGTCGTTCGATCACCACGGGATGGTGCCGATGGGTGAGGACGGAACCTGTCACGACAGCGCTGTCGTGGTGATGATGCCGGCGCCTATGATCATAGGACGCACGACGGAACATTAGGCGTGCCTGATGGTTTATTCTCGCAGCCGGGATCACGATTTGGTGTCTGCTGCAGATCAGTCGGCAAAGGCTGGTCGGCCCGCGTTCTCCGCCAGAGGCGCGGGCTTCCCCAGGCAACAGGAGAGAGATCATGAACAACATCATTTGGCTCGTTGGAGCTGTAGTCATCGTGATAGCGATCTTGAGCTTTTTTGGCCTCCGCTGAGCGGAGACGCGCGTATCCGTCAGGATCTTTCCAGAAGCTGTCCGCGAGCGCACGCATGAAAACATCAGGCGGCCGGTTGGACCGTCTGGTTACTGTCCAGTGCAACAGGCATCGCTGTCGGCCGAGTCACAGAGGCACGGCGAATAGAAATTCGCCATCCGACTGACGGGGACGCGAGTAGTCTCGCTTGAGGGGCAGGTGGAGCGCCGAAGTCGGGATGCGCTAACTCTTTGTTTTTTCTGGTCGGAGTGGCAGGATTTGAACCTGCGACCCCCTCGTCCCGAACGAGGTGCGCTACCAGGCTGCGCTACACTCCGTGACCAGACCGCGGGCTTATAGCCGCCACACTTGGTTCCTGCAAGCGGCACGGCGGCACTTCTGTCGCATTTCGTCGGCTTTCGTCGAGCATTGCCCGAAAGGCCCGGATTCCCTTCCGGAATAAACGTGGCCTAAAGCCTTGTGTGCTAAGCCGCAGCCCTCGACAATTCGTAATTTCTGCCATTCGGAGTTTCCAGTCTTGTCCTTCAGCATCGTTGGCGACGCGCGGCCCAACAGTTTCGAATTCGAAACCGAAGCGCTGATCAAGCCATCCGGCTTTCGCGAATATGATGCGCGCTGGTGGTTCGGCCATCCCGGCTCCGCGCAACGACCGGAACTCAATCTGATCGGCGTCCAGGCGCTCGGCATGGGGCTTGGTACGCTGATCCGCCGTCTCGGCGCCGGTCCCGATATCGTCACCGGGCATGATTTCCGCTCCTATTCGCTGTCGATCAAACTGGCCCTGGTGTCCGGTTTGATGGCCGCAGGCGCACGGGTGAGGGACATCGGACTGGCGTTGTCGCCGATGGCGTATTTCGCCCAGTTCGCTTTGGATACGCCCTCGGTCGCCATGGTCACCGCTTCGCACAACGAAAATGGCTGGACTGGCGTCAAGATGGGTGCTGCGCGGCCGCTGACCTTCGGCCCGGAAGAGATGAGCGCGCTGAAGGCGATCGTGCTGGCTGGTGATTTCGATCTCGTCGGCGGCGGCTCCTACGATTTCATCCGCGATTTTCGCGCGACCTATCTCGACGATCTGACCCGCGACAAGCGCATCGCCCGAAAGCTGAAAGTGGTCGCAGCCTGCGGCAATGGCACTGCCGGCGCCTTCGCGCCGCAAGCGTTGCAGCGCATCGGCTGCGAGGTCATCGCGCTCGACGTCGAACTCGACCATACATTTCCGCGCTACAATCCCAATCCCGAGGATATGCGGATGCTGCATGCCATCCGGGACAAGGTGCTGGCATCAGGCGCCGACATCGGCCTTGGCTTCGACGGCGATGGCGACCGCTGCGGTGTCGTCGACAATGAAGGCAATGAAATTTTTGCCGACAAGGTCGGTGTGATGCTGGCAAGGGATATTTCCAGCCAGCATCCCAACTCGACCTTCGTCGTCGACGTCAAATCGACCGGCCTGTTCCATACCGACGCAATGCTGCGCGCCAATGGCGCCGTCACTGACTATTGGAAAACCGGCCATTCCTACATCAAACGCCGCGTCGCCGAACTCGGTGCTGTCGCCGGTTTCGAAAAGTCAGGTCATTTCTTTTTCAATCCGCCGATCGGGCGCGGATATGACGACGGGCTGGTCACCGCCATCGCCATCTGCCTAATGCTGGATCGCAGCCCGGGCAGTTCGATGGCCGATCTTTATCGCGCGCTGCCGCTGACCTTCGGCACGCCGACCATGTCGCCTCACTGCGCGGACGAGGTGAAGTATGGCGTGGTCGAACGGGTGGTTGCCGATTTTCAGACCATGAAACGGGATGGAATGGTTTTCGCCGGCCAGAAGATCGCAGACCTCATCACCGTCAACGGCGTGCGCGTCGTCGCCGACGACGGCACCTGGGGGCTGGTGCGCGCCTCATCGAACAAACCGGAACTGGTCGTGGTGGTCGAAAGCCCGGTGTCGTCGCAGCGTCGACGGGAGATGTTCGAGGCTGTCGACGCCGTGCTGCGCCGCAGCCCCGAGGTGGGCGCCTACAACCAGACCTTTTGAATGGTAGTTGAATGACCGAGCGGATTGTCAGTTTTGTCATGAGCGGCGGCGTCGGCTCGAGGTTGTGGCCGCTGTCGCGCGAGGACAACCCCAAGCAGTTCCACGATCTGTCCGGCGATGGCTCGATGCTGGCCAAGACCTTGCGTCGGCTGACGGCCCGGCCGGAAGGCGAAACGCCGATCTTCCTGATCGCCGCGGAGCGCCATGCTGATCGCGTTCACGCCGATCTTGCTGGTCTCGACCTCGCCGGCGGCGGTCCGCTGTTCGAGCCGACCGGGCGCAACACAGCCGCCGCCGTCGCACTGGCGACGCTGCGCACGCTGTCCGAATTCGGTGACAGCCTGGTGCTGGTGGTGCCGTCGGATCATGAGATATCGACCCCGCGCCAATTCTGGCAGAGCGTCGAAGCCGGCACCGAGGCAGCGCGCAGTGGACGGCTGGTGGTGTTCGGCATCAAGCCGACACAGCCCGAGACCGGCTACGGCTATATCGAGGTCGCGGCCGAAAGCGGCGGCACCTTCGATGTGTCGCGCTTCGTCGAAAAGCCGGATATTGAGACTGCGCAAAGCTATCTCAAGGCCGGAAATTTCTACTGGAACACCGGTATCTTCCTGTTTCGCGCCGTCGCCATGCGTGATGCCTTCATAGCGTTCCAGCCGGATATCTGGCTGGCCACCGAAGCAGCTTACAGGGCAGCGACATCGGATCTGTCCGGCCTTTACATGCCGCTAGAACTCTACGCCGCCATTCCGTCGAACTCGATCGACTACGCCATCATGGAGCGGGCAAAAGACATCGCCATGGTGCCGGCCGGCTTCCGCTGGAACGATCTCGGCTCCTGGCAGTCGCTGCTCGATGTCGGCCCCGCCGACGACCGGGGCAATGTCATCATCGGCGATGTCGTCGCTATCGATTGCGAGAATTCCTACATTCGCAGTGATGGCCGCCTGCTGTCGGCGATCGGCATGAAGGACATCGCCATCGTTTCGACATCGGATGCCACCTTCGTCGCCCCGGTCAGCCACAGCCAGCACGTCAAGAAGATCGTCGAGCAGCTCGAAAAATCGGGTCGCCTGGAAACCAGGTTCACGCCGGCGCATGACCGCGTCATCGAAAGCGGCGCCTGGCGCCGGCGCGTGCATCACTGGCTGTTTCAGGAGACCTTGCCGCTGTGGTCGACATCGGGGGTCGACGAACGCCATGGCGGCTTTCACGAAGCGCTCGGCCTGGACGCCTCGCCGCTGATGAAGCCCAAGCGCATGCGCACCATGGCAAGGCAGGTCTATGCTTTCGCCGTCGCCCGAGCGCGCGGCTGGGACGGTCCGGCCGACCGGCTGATCAGCCACGGCATCGCCTTCATGGCCGGCAAGGGCCGCACCGACAAGGGCGGCTGGGTTCGGACGCTGAATGTCGACGGTTCGGTCGCCGACGCCACCGAGGATGCCTACGATCATTCCTGCGTGCTCCTGGCGCTCGCGCATGCGCATATGTCTGGCAATCCAGACGCCTTGCGCCTCGGCGAGGAAACCTTCGCCTTTCTCGATGCGCATCTCGAAGACAGCCGCATGACCGGCTTCCTCGAGACATCGGACGGCAAAGGCGAGCGCCGCTCCAACCCGCATATGCATCTGCTCGAGGCCTTCCTCGCTTGGCATCAGGCGACTGGCGAGCGCGCCCATCTGCGCCGCGCAGCGCGCATCATCGACCTCTTCCGAAGTCATTTCTTCGATCCGGAAAGCTGGACGCTTGGCGAGTATTTCGATGCCGAATGGAAGCCATCCGCAGGAGAGAAAGGGTCATGGACCGAGCCTGGCCACCATTTCGAGTGGGCCTCGCTGCTGGTCGATTTCGCTGGACGCAGCGGCCAGGCCGAATTGAGCGGCTTTGCCAGAAAACTTTACGCGTCGGCCACTGCCAATGGCCTCAACCGCGCCACCGGCCTTGCCTATGGCGCCGTCTCGCGGCAGGGCCTGCCGCTCGACCTGATATCACGCAGCTGGCCGCAGGCCGAAGCGGTGAAGGCGGCTATCGCGCTGGATGGTTCGGGCGGGCCGGACCTGAAGCCCGAGATCGAAGCGCGCGTCGGCCGGCTGTTTCGCTGGCACATCGACCCGGCGCCGCTCGGCCTGTGGATCGACCGCATCGACGAGCGCGGCCGCTCACTGGCATCGGACGTGCCGGCCAGCATCTTCTATCATCTGGTCTGTGCGCTGACCCAGTATCTGGACAGCACGGCCGACCCGAAGGCGTAGAGGGTTGATCAGTACGGGCTCGCCACGTCGCCCGTCTCGACATAGATCGACTTCAGCTGCGAATAGAGTGCCAGCGCCGCCAATGAATTCTCACGTCCGATGCCCGACTGCTTGAAGCCGCCGAACGGGATTTCCACCGGCGTCAGATTGTAGGCGTTGATCCAGCAGGTGCCGGCCTGCAGCTCGGCAATGACGCGGTGGGCGCGCGGCAGGTCGCGCGTGAAGACGCCGGCGGCAAGGCCGAATTCGGTGTCGTTGGCGCGGTCGATCACCTCGTCCTCACCGTCGAATTTCAGCACGCTCATGACAGGCCCGAAAATCTCCTCGCGGGCGATGCGCATTGTGTCGGTGACGCCGGTGAACACCGTTGGCTCGACAAAGAACCCCCCCTGGAAACCCTGCAGCGAAGGCACGTTGCCGCCACAGGCAAGCGTTGCTCCGTCCTGCTTGCCGATCTCGATATAGCCCACTACCTTGTCGTGCTGTGCCTTGGAAACCAGCGGCCCCATCTGGGTTTCGGGGTCGAGCGGGTCGCCGATGCGGATTTTCTTGGTCCGCTCGATCAGACGCTCGACGAAGCGGTCGTGAATGCCGCTCTGCACGAAGACGCGCGTGCCGTTGGAACAGATCTGCCCGGTCGAATAGAAATTGCCGAGCATGGCGCCGCCAATGGCGTTCTCGATGTCGGCATCGTCGAACACGATCAGCGGCGACTTGCCGCCAAGCTCCATCGTCGCGTGCTTCATCTTCGAGCCGGCGAGCGACAGCACCTTGCGGCCGGTCGGCACCGAGCCGGTCACCGAGACCTTGGCGACGACATCGTGGCCGACAAGCCCGGCGCCGACATCGCCATAGCCCTGCACGACATTGAACAGGCCGTCAGGCAGCCCCGCTTCGCTGTAGATCTCGGCCAGCGCGAGTGCTGAAAGCGGTGTGTTTTCCGAAGGTTTGAACACCATGGCGTTGCCCATGGCGAGCGCCGGTGCCGATTTCCAGCCGGCGATCTGGATCGGGTAGTTCCAGGCGCCGATGCCGACACAGACGCCGAGCGCTTCGCGCCTTGTGTAGGCGAAGGGTCCGCCGAGATCGACCGACTCGCCATTGTAGGCGGCAACCGCACCGCCGAAATATTCAAGGCAGTCCGCCGCCGAAGGGGCGTCCGCCACCAGCGTTTCCTGGATCGCCTTGCCGGTATCCAATGTCTCGATGCGGGCGAGGTCGGCGTTGCGGGCGCGCAATATGTCGGCGGCGCGGCGCAGGATGCGCCCGCGCTCGACCGGCTTCAGCCGCGCC